>JAHILQ010000064.1 GCA_018896985.1 Nitrospinota bacterium | reverse complement strand
TGTCTGCCGCTGCACAGGCAGGGAAGACAAAGGCGCATATAGCCTTAATGATGCGGAACAATTTATATCCATAGGTGATTACATAAAGGCAATGAGCATTTATAAAGAGATGTTGTCTGCAAATCCTCAAAACCAATATGTCATGCAGAAGGTTGAAGAATTAAGGATGCTGCTCAAGATACTTGGGAAAGACAAGGAAGCGGTAATTGATAAACTGGAAACCTTTGGTAAAAGGCTTAAGGAGAACAAGGATGAGTTTTTCAGAAGTTCTTTAAGACCGCAATCCCTAAAATAGAAAAGGAATTTTAGCCTCTTAGCTGTTTTATACTTTCCTCCATATCCTCAGGCATGGGGTTGTGGAATTCAAGGTATTCTCCTGTGACAGGATGAATAAACCCGAGCGATTCAGCGTGAAGCATCTGCCGTGGAAATGTCAGTTTTTCTCTTTCTCTCATCTCTATCTCAATCTTCTTCCCGTAAGCGCAGTCTCCAAGCACAGGATGTCCGATGGATGCAAAGTGGACGCGTATCTGGTGTGTCCTCCCTGTCCGCAGTTTTGCTTCAATCAATGATGCATGCCGGAATCTTTCAATTACCTTCCATATTGTCAGAGCCTCTTTGCCTCTCCTTACCCTTGTTGACATCTTTTTCCTGTCAGTCTCAGAGCGTCCGATGGCAAGGCTGATTTGCCCGCTGTTTTCTTTTGGGTTTCCGTAGATAAGCGCAACATATCTTCTGTTTATTGTCCGCTGTTTAAACTGCTCTGCAAGGCTGTAGTATGCGGCGCTGTCAAGAGCAACGACCATCACTCCCGATGTGTCTTTGTCAAGCCTATGCACAACACCCGGCCTTAGCGGGCCGCCCGGCGCTTCAAGTTTCTTGCAGTGGTAGAGGAGGACATTCATCAATGTGCCGCTGCCATGTCCGGCAGCAGGATAAACAACCATGCCTGATGGTTTGTTTACCACAACAAGGTGTTCGTCCATGTAGAGTATTTCAACAGGGATTGCTTCTGCAATGAGATGTTCCCGTTTTTCATCTTCGGCAGTTAATACGATAAAGTCACCTGCTTTTACCCTATAGTTCTGGCTGACAACTCTGCTGTCAACAAGCAGAAAACCCTTCTTTATGAGTCTCTGTATCTGTGAACGGGTAATCCCTGTTTCCTCAACAGCTAAAATATCTATACGTTTGCCGGAATCCTTTGCCTGAACTTTTACTCTATGTGAGGTCATTGTAATTTTAAGTTTAACCCGAACCGTACGGATATTGTTTGATTTTTTTATTTACACGCGCCCTTTTAGAAAGCTATACTAACACGCTGGAACCATTAAATATGAGCTTAACAGATTTGTAAAATATACGATGTATTTATATGTATGCTTTTAAAGGGTGCCGTGAGTCAACCGTTAAATTATGAGAACACCGGTATTGTTTTAAGGAGGAAGATGAGAAAATCGTCTTTACTGTTTTTCTGTTTTATCATGATTGCTTTGTTTATAGGCGGTACAGACAGCGTATCAGCACAGGAAATTTCTCTGCCTCTGGTGAATTCTATGGAAATAAGAGGGCTTAAGAGAATAGAGGAAGCCGCTGTGAAATCCAAGATAACACAGAAAACAGGAGAACAGCTTTCTTCTGAGAAAACCACAAATGACATAAAAGACATTTACAAGATGGGCTATTTTGACGATGTAAAGGTTGAGATAGAGCCGCTTGAAGGCGGTGTGAGGGTTATATACCTGATAAAAGAGAAACCCACGATTATAAGTATAGACTTTCAGGGGAATAAGAAGCAGGAAGATTCAGACCTCAAAGAAAAGATAACAATAACGGCAAACTCTATAGCAGATACTGTTCTGATACAGGATAATGCCGAGAAGCTGCGTGCCTTCTATGAAGAGGAAGGCTACTATCTGTCAAAAATTGTCCCTGTGGTGAAGAAGGTGAATGATGATGAGGTTACGCTTACATATCAAATAGAGGAAGGGCCTAAGGTCAAGATAAAGTCCATAGTAATTGAAGGCAGCAAGGCCATCTCAAAAAAGGAAATAAAAAAGACAATAAGAACGGGCGAATGGTGGTTGTTCTCATTTATGACATCATCAGGTTACTATAAAAAAGACGAGATGAGCTTTGATATTGAACGGATAAGAAGCCTCTACTTCAACAAGGGATATATAAAGGCTGCTGTAGCTGACCCTAATATCCAGTTTACAGAGGACAAGAAAGGCATGATAATCACAATCATGATCTCTGAAGGAGAGCAATACAGTATTTCTTCTGTGGATATTGCAGGGAATAAGGCGTTCCCCGAAAGCGAATTGAGGAAGAAGATAAAATCCTCCCCTAAAAATGTGTTCAGCAGGGCAGCGCTGAGAAGCGATGTCGCTGCGCTCGGAGAGATGTATTCAGAGAAAGGATATGCCCTTGTGAATGTTTATCCTGACATTGCGCCTGATGATGCCTCAAAACAGGTTAAGATAATTTTCAAAATAGATGAGGGGGATATTTACAAGATAGGCAGGATAGACATATCAGGCAATATCAAGACGAGGGATAAGGTCATAAGGAGGGAGATGCGCCTTGATGAAGGAGATACATTTAACAGCACACTCTTGAAGAGGAGCTATGAGAGGCTTACTAACCTTAATTTTTTTGAAAATTATCTTAACCTGT
>JAHILQ010000302.1 GCA_018896985.1 Nitrospinota bacterium | reverse complement strand
GGAGTCAGCTATGTCCCCTTTAACAGAGAAACCAGCCAAACTCAAGTTTTTGCTTGATGAAAATGTCGATGTCCGGTTAACTTCATTTTTAAAGAAGCTCGGCTTTTCTGTGTTGGTTTCCCCCAAGGGATTAAAAAACGGAGCAGTATTGGCTTTGGCAGATAAAGAGTCCTGCGTTTTGCTGACCAACGATAAAGATTTCGCCAACTTAGGAGCAGTTGGGCCGTCTGAATCAGCCGGCATTGTGGTGTTTAGAGTCCACCCGCCAACACTTTCTAAGCTGGGATCAGCCTTAGCCGGATTATTAAAAGAAGTATCTCCCAAGGAATTTTCCGGCAAAGTATTTTTGCTTTCAGAAGCAGGAGTGGAGATCAAAGAATAATTGTTTTTGACCAGATACGGGTGATTTCCCGTTGTCCTAATTGTTTTGCCGTCTTCAGTGGTGAGTTTGTAAACAGGTTGTACTCCCATATCCAACAGGCCTTTGATTGGCTGGGGTTCCAGTTTGCCGGTTGCCTCGTTTAAGGAAAGGACATATTCTCCGCCCTTGATTTGGTCAATTCGGGAGTAGGTAATATCGGAAGGATCCGACCCTTCTGTTTTTAAGAGCAGCAGGGTATCGCCGGTAACACACTGGCCTTCAACATGTAATTTTTGCAGGGGATTCGTCGTCCCGATACCGACATTGTAGGAAGTAGAGTCGGGATAGAGGTTGTTGCCCACTAAAGTCCACGGGCCGGCGGTGGAGGAAACGTCAGTCCAGGCACCAACACCAGCAGCATCGGAAGTTAAGACGTAACCGAGTGAGGGAGAGGTGGTCATCTTAATCCCGGTCATTTGCACTGTTCCGGCCACATCTAGCTTCTGGGCCGGGGCAGTGGTGCCGATGCCCACTCTGGAGTTAGTGGTATCAAAGTTCATTAAGCCTGATTCAATGTTCCAGCTGATGGTGGAAGAGTCAGCTAAGTCCCAAGCCTGGGCCTGGGCCAAAGTGACTCCGCCAGCGGCATCAAAGACTACATCCCCGGAGTTGTAGGTCTTTAGGGTTAAGTCATTAGATTCAAAGGATTCACCGGCTTCGAGATACAAAGGCGCGTTGGATTTAATATATGAGGCAGTTTGGTTGGTAAAGAGTAAATCATAGGCAATGGAAACATCACCACTGGAAGTAAAGGAACTGGGCAGGTTGGAAATTAGTTGAGTGGTAGAGACGGTAAACAAATCACTGCCGGAAGCATTCAGGTTTAACAAGTTGCCGGTGCCGTCAGTGCGTAAGTAAAGGCCGCCGCTAGAAGCACCGGTGTTGATATTGTAAGCATAGCCCAGATAGTCATTAGCAGTACCGGTTAAGTGGAGTTTGTAAGTAGGAGCAGTTGTACCCAGACCGACATTGCCACCGGAAGTGACTAAAAATGGAGGAGTAGCGCCAACACCGACCTGGAACAGGGCAAACGGAGCCGTGGTGCCAATACCAATATTACCGGAAGAGTTAACATACAAGCCGCTGGTGCCAGTACCTCTCAGCCAAGCAGTGCCAAGAACATCGAGTTTTGCCAGAGGGACAGTAATGCCAATCCCCAGATTGCCGCCGGGCATTAAGGCTAAATTAGTACTGCCGCCGGTTAAGATTTGGTGAGGGCCGGTAACAGAGGAGAAAGTGAGGTTAGCGGAAGCGCCGCCCAGGTCCAGAGCTTGAGAGGGAGCAGTTGTCCCTATCCCCACATTGCCGCTGACGTAGAGTTTGGCAGTGCCGGCGTTTTGGGCGCCGATGGCGACGTTATAAGAAGTGCTATCCGGGTAAAGATTAGGATCGGATAAGTTCCAGGGCCCGCCGGAAGCGCTAATATCTGCCCAAGTTGGGGGAGAGCCGGCCCCGGCTGAAGTTAAGAAATAGCCGGCGGCGCCGGCGGCGCCATTGGGCATTAAAGCGCCGCTAAACTGAACATTGCCGGAGACGTCCAGTTTCTGGGTAGGGTTGGTGGTGCCTATTCCCAGATTGCCGGAAATATAGGTTTGGCCGGTGCGGGAGACGGTAAATCGATTAGTTTCCGCGGCGCCGGAGGATAAGGTTAACAGATTGCCGGTGGCGGTGTCGTTGCCAAGATAAGCATGGATCAGATCACCGGAAGTTTGGCTGGCATTGGTAATATAAATAGCATTTTGAGCAGTGGAGGAGAGGTTAATGTCCAAATTGCCGGTGCCGTCAGGGGCAATTTGAATATCACCACCCGTGCCGGTGGCCGTGGTAATCGTTAAAACCTGGCCTTTGATCGAGAAAGTGCCGGAGGAGGAGTAGACCATGGGGTTGGGTTCGGCCAAGACCAGATCGCCTTCCTGGGTTAAAACCGGAATCATGTTGGCTGAAGCGGAGGCGGAGGGAGGAAAACCCTGCAGAGTTTCGGCGTTTAAGGCGTAGGCAACGGTAGCAATCCTTTGTCTGGGGGTAGCTTCCGGGTCAGTTTCCACTGTCACGCCGAGCCATAAATCGGCATTTTCCGTAAAGACTGAAGATGAAATCGAAGTCTCTGTGCCCAGAGTGACGGAGAAAATGCCGTCCTGGTCAGGGTCAATGTAGCGTTGTTCTTCCCAGAGTTTGGCTGAGGCGGAGGCGGTTTCGTTATTGTAGACAATAAAACGGAAATCAGTCGGCACAGTAATCGGATTATCGGAAGAGTCAGTTAATCTCGCCTGGAAAGACAAATAGCGGTTCGGGATGGTAGGCGAGGGAGCT
>JAHILQ010000063.1 GCA_018896985.1 Nitrospinota bacterium | reverse complement strand
CGGAATCTTGAAAAACCTTTTTCTCAGGAACTAACTTTTCATGGTCTTCTCAGGCTTGAGCAGGTTCTTTACAGTTCAGCATTGAACAAAAACAGACTGCGATTGAGCAGGGGTATATTCGAGAGGCTCAAGATAGTTCATGAGATTCTCTCTAAATCAGAAAAACAGGACATATTTTCTCAGGAAAATCTTTTTAACACTTTCTTTCAGACAAAAGACTCTGCCTTTGACCTCCTCATACTCTCAGGAAATATAAAACTCCTTAGTCAATTAGAGAGATTTAAAAAGATATGGAAAAGAAGCCTTCTCACTTCAGAGGAGATTATGGATGTAACAGGGCTTAAAGGAGGAGTTAGACTCGGAAAGCTCATTTACAGATTGAAAAAGATGCATTTTGAAGGTAGGATTAAGACGAAAAAAGAGGCAAAGAAATGGCTGAAACAAGAAAGGAGAATTCGCCATTAAACGCTACATCTTAAAACGCCTTCTTATTTTAGTCCTGCTTCTATTCGGCATCACTCTTCTTACTTTTTCGCTTACAAAGGCGCTTCCCGGAGATCCTGTTCAGAGCATGGTAGGAGAAAGGGCGCAGCCTGAGGTAATAGAAAAGATAAGAAAAGAACTCGGCGCTGATAAAAGCGTTCTAAGCCAGTATGCAGGATACATAAAACTTTTGCTCCAAGGCGAGATGGGGAGGTCTTATTATACAAACAGAAAAGTCTTTGACGATATACTTATAAAATTTCCCAATACAATAAAACTCGCATTCGGAGCAATGCTTATAGCTGTTCCAACAGGAATCCTTTTAGGTTTTATTGCCGCATATAAAAAAGATACGCCTGTTGACAGAATTATATCAGCAGTCTCCATAACTGGACTGAGCCTTCCTGTGTTCTGGAGCGGTCTTCTCATAATGCTCTTTCTCAGCCTTAAACTGAGACTTTTCCCTCCCTCAGGCACAGGCGACATAAGATTTCTTGTCATGCCTGCGCTTACACTAGCCCTTCCTGCCATTGCAACACTCACAAGAGTTACACGGACTTCTGTGATAGAGATAAGCGAGATGCCTTTTATAGGCACGGCAAGAGCAAAAGGTCTGAGCGTCTTTAAAATTAATGCCGTACACATATTCAAAAATATTCTTATCCCTCTTGTTACCGTAATCGGACTTGATTTTGGAAGTTATCTGAACGGAGCCGTGCTTACAGAGACGATTTTCGGCTGGGACGGCATCGGAAGATTCACCATGGACGGAATAATAAAAAGGGACTATCCTGTGATCATGGGGTGCATAATCATAGGCACTGTTGTCTTTGTTCTTATAAATCTCATCGTTGACATCCTGTACCACTATCTTGATCCGAGGGTAAGGCTCTATGCATCTGACAGGTAAGATAGCAGGCTCTGCACTAATCATAATATTAATACTTGCGGTATTTTCCTCTGTTCTTTCACCTTATGACCCCGAAAAGATTGACCTTGACACCATAAAAGAACCGCCGGGCATAAAACATCCCTTCGGCACTGACAACAAAGGAAGGGATATTCTTTCAAGGGTGCTTTACGGCGGAAGAATATCCGTAAGCATTGCCGTGATAGCGGCATTTATCTCCATGTTCATCGGGCTTGTTATGGGGCTGTGCTCAGGCTATCTCGGAGGTAAGGCTGATACCGCAATCATGGCTGTTGTAGACCTTATTCTTGCATTCCCCTCCCTGCTGCTTGCAATAGGAGTATCCATAATATTTCCGCCCGGTGTATATACGGTAATGATAGCAATAGCATTTGTGGGATGGGCGTCATTTGCCCGGCTGATACGTGGACACGTCCTAACCCTGAAAGATGCAGCATACATAGAAGCCGCTGAAGCCATAGGATGCAGCAGATTCAGGATACTATTCGTGCATCTGATGCCTCAGTGCCTTCCTATCGGACTTGTTATGGCCGGAATAAAACTCGGAGGCTATGTCCTGACAGAAGCGTCGCTGAGTTTTTTAGGGCTTGGCGCCCAGCCTCCAATGCCGACATGGGGCTCTATGGTAAGCATGAACAGGGCTTATATTGTATCGGAGCCGTGGATGGTTTTATTCCCGGGGATGGCAATAGCCGTTACAGCGCTGTGTTTTAATGTTTTAGGCGATGCCCTTAGAGATAAATACGGTTTAAAAGTAAAAATGTAAGGAGGTTACAACTCCCGTATCCTCTCTTCTTCTTCCTGCTGGGTCTTGCATTCCATACAGAGCGTCGTTACAGGCCTTGCATCAAGTCTTTTGATGTTTATCTCCATGCCGCAGTCATCGCATATTCCAAATGTACCGTTATCTATTCTGTCCAGAGCTTCGTCAATTTTCTTGATCAGTTTCTGTTCCCTGCTTCTGAGCCTGAGCATAAAATTCCTGTCTGTTTCTGCTGTTGCCTGGTCGCCCATATCAGGGAATACAGTCTGTCCCGGCAGGGCATTTAAAGCCTCTCTAGCCTCTGCGAGCAATAACTCTCTCTGCCTCAATATTTTTTTTCTTATCTCGTGAAGTTTCTTTACCCTGAAAATGTCCCTGAGAGTAGGTTTCTTAGCCTTTTCCTTCTGTGCAGCGGCTTTTACCGCCTTTGATTTTACCCGTGTCTTTGGGACTGCAGGTTTTTTACTTTTCTGCTGCCTTTTTAAAGGTTTTGAGGAACGGGCTGATTTATTTTTCCCCGCCTTCTTAGCTGTTGCTGAAGTCTTAGTTTTTTTCTTCTTTGTCATTATCAACTCCTGAAAGAATTTTTTTAACTTAACAGAAACAGCGCTGCTTAGTCAAGGTGTATTACAGGACATGTGCTGCCAATTTAGAAATGTCCTATTCTTACCAATTTAGAAATGTCCGCTTTTTGTATTTTACCTGAAACCCTTTCATTGCGGCTTTAAAATCAGTTTTTCCATAAAAATTGACTTCGCTAAATCTCCTACAATCGCTT
>JAHILQ010000062.1 GCA_018896985.1 Nitrospinota bacterium | reverse complement strand
GGCGTCTTTTTATTCTAAACCTGAGCGACTCCATCGTATCACCCCTGATTTTTAGTGAAAGGTTATCTTTTATAACGTAGATTTAGCAGTTTATATAGTTAATTGACTGCTTCACGCAATTTTTAAGACTGTACACCCCATCTCCCCATGCATATTTAATGTTGTCTATTGTTTTGTTGATAAGACTTAATTTTTAAACAATTTCGCACCTTGTAGACCTATATATTGACAGAAAAATTTATATGTTGATAAGACAATATAGGATTATGTTTATTCAAGGAATCGATAGGAGAGGGCATACATACTATGCCGTGTATCGTGGTAAACGTCTTATCAACAAGGTTATTAGAGAGACAAAACTCTACATCGGATGTTTGGATGATTTAGACGAGCCAAGACGTATAGAAATTGAGAAAAAACTTGAGGAACTGGGAGATCCTTCCCTGATTCCAAAATTCCATTCCATACTCTTATCGCGTGGATATAAATTTCCATCGCCAGTATCACATTATTCAGTGGAAAACGTCTACGAATATGGTAGGGAACTGGCACTGCATAAGGTCTGTGAGGAGATAGATTTCATTAACATCATAAACCACTATGGTTACAAGGGTGGTGGACCTGAGCTTGGTAGAATCGTAGAAGTAATGGCAATAGCCAGAAACTGTAATCCTTGCAGTTATTTTCAGTTACATGAGTGGTATTCAAGGAGTTCGCTTCCCTTTTTCCTCAGGTTTCCTTCCGAAGAACTTACCTATGATGTGACAATAAGAGCACTGAATTATCTCCAGCCAAAGAATACAGTTCCAATGCAGGTAGCTTTATACGAGAACATAAGGCGTGTTTATGGTTATGAATGCGAAAGGCTTGATATAGACATCACCTCAACCTATTTCGAAGGCAGTGAATGTATTCTTGCAGAATATGGTCATCCAAGGGGTCATGGGTCTGATAAACTTCAGATCGTGGTTGCCTTTGTGGTTGACCAGAAAGGTGTGCTAGTTACTCATAAGGTTTGGCAGGGAAACAGAACCGATGTAAAGAGTCTGAAACCTGTAGATAGATGTCTGAATAACGAGTTCGGGCTTGATGCTCAAAGAGTTGTTGACAGAGGTATGGCTACCTGGGAGAACCTGAATTATATGGATCGAAAAAAGGAAAGGTATCTGGTGGCACTCAGAGCAAGCGTCAAAGGAACAGGGCTTCTTGAAGAAATTAAAATCCCGAGAGAGGAATGGGTTGATATAGGGGACAAACAGGTTGCTGCTTCTGTTATTAAAGGAAGGAGGAAATATGTAGTAGTGTGGAATAGCGAGGTTGCAGAAGCAAACAAAAAAGAACGGGAGTCAAAAATCAGCAAGGCAGAGGAGGGACTGAAAACAATTCTTGAATCTGTGGAAAAGGGTAGGGTCGAATCCAGAGCTGAGAGGGATGAAAAGATCGGGTATGTGAAAAGGAAGTATGGGGTTACAAGGTATCTATTTACCAAAGGCAGCAGGAAAGGGTTTAGCTTTACTATCGAGAGAACAGAAGCATTAGCTGAAGCTGGTAAATATGATGGCTACCAGGTGTTTGTAACTACTGAATTTGACCTTAGCGAGAAAGATGTCGTAGAATCTTACAGAACAAGAGACCAGATAGAGAAAGCCATACGAACTCTAAAAAGTGTGCTTGGGCTGCATCCTCAAAATGTCAGAACCAAAGAGCATGTGCTTGGTAACATTTTCGTATGTGCTACTGCATTCCAGCTTCGCTCGATATTGAAAATGAAGATTCAAGATGAGGGACTGGATATGAGTGTTGAGAAAGCTATGAAAACACTTGAACGGCTAAAAGCGGTGCATATAGTGGTTGAAAAGGATGAGGGAATACAGGTGCACAGAAAACTCACTAGAATTGATGACGATATACGAACGTTAGTTGAGATTTTTAATCTGGCTGAAAATGAAAAATTTCCTGAAGTAGAGACCGAAAAGTTTAAGTGATGCAAAACTTAAGTTACAATTGAAACTGCACGACCAAGAAATGAGGAAATCCAAACGGACGGGATAAACAGGATTGACAGGATAGATATTTATCCTGTTCATCTTGATATGATATCGAAATGCGTTTATAGTTTCCTATACACAAAGTAAGTATTTTATACCATCGATACATGGAAAGCGGAAAAAGGAAGATAACTTATGAGCATACAGAAAGGAGATTTTATAAAAGTTTCATACACCGGAAAAACAGCAGATGACGGGCATGTTTTTGATACAACGGATGAAGATGTGGCAAAAGCCAACAAAATCTACAATGAGAAGGGTAAATACGGGGGAGATGTAGTCATCGTTGGCGCGGGGCACACAGTTGCAGGATTGGATGAGGATTTAATAGGCAAGGATGTGGGGTATAAAGGCAGCGTTACAATTCCGCCAGAAAAAGCCTTTGGACACAGGAACCCTGAGCTGATTGAAAGCATACAGATTACAAAGTTCAAGGAAAGACCCAAGGTCGGGATGATGGTTGAGATCGACGGTCGTCCCTGCATGGTGATCAGGGTGATTGGCAGGATGGCGCAGGTGGATTTTAACAGGTTCCTTGCAGGTCAGACCGTCGCATACGACTACGAGATAAAAGAGAAGATAGAAGATATAGAAGGGAAGGTGAAGGGTCTTTTAAGCCTCTATATAGGGAAGGATTTTTCAATCCAGATAAACAATGAGACTGCAACTGTTGAAATAGAGCCAGAATTGACCTATAACCAGAGATGGCTCATGTCAAAAAGACAGATTGCGCGTGAGATTATCAATAACACGGATATCAAAGAGATACTCTATGTTGAGAGATACAACAAGGATGCACTGGAGCCAAAAAACACCGGCGAATAATCATTCGATTGAATCAAAATCTGTTAACCCACTTGCTTTATAATTTCAAAAGACATCTTAATATTGTGCACGCTGAAATAACATCCAGGATAAAGGAAGTGGCAGAGCATCACCCTGAAATAATCGCCGCTTATCTTTACGGCTCCTATGCAAAAGGCATGGAAATAAAAGAAAGCGATGTAGATGTCGCCCTTCTTATTAGCGAGCAATTTACCCAGAATGCTCTTTATCCCTTTAAGATAGAGGGGGAGATAGAGAAAAAGCTTAAAAGAAAAGTCGATGTCCGGATTTTAAACGGCGCATCACCCAGCTTCCTCAATCAGGTATTCAAATACGGAAAGCTGGTGTATTCCAGGGATGAAAAGAAAAGAGTAAGCTTCGAGGTTCAGGCACTCAGGGCGTATCTTGATATTAAACCCTTGCATTTTGAATACAACAGAATCAGGAGAATGCGTTTGCATGCTTGATAAAGCATTGATTGAAGAAAAAATGGACATTGTAGAGCGAAACCTCCAGTTTCTCAAAGGCTATGCAAAAATTAATGAAAAAGATTTCCTGGAGAGCTATAAAGATGTTCAGGCTGCAAAATTTTCTTTGCTGGAATGTATAGAGGCATGTATTGATATTGCAGGCTATCTCATAGTGGAAAAAGGACTTAAAAGACCCGAAAGTTATGCTGAAGTTTTTCTT
>JAHILQ010000061.1 GCA_018896985.1 Nitrospinota bacterium | reverse complement strand
TTTCCCCTTAAATTCCTCGGGCAGCAGGAGCCTCCACCGTATTGATGAAACGTATATAGAAAAAATATAGATAAATATTACGGCAATAAAGGCAAAGGGATTTATGGTTTTAAGGATTGCAAATACCTTTTCCACCCCTGCATTTGACAGGACAAAATAAAGCAGGCTTGAGCTTACAACGAGCTTTAGGATGAGCAGAAGTATCTTATTCAGTTTCCGCGCCAATGATTTTCTTGATTACGTAAATAGGTTTTCTCTGGCTTTCGTGGTATACCCTCACGAGCATTTCACCCAAGAGTCCCATACCGATTAACTGTATCCCTACGATTATTAATAAAATTCCCAAAAGGAGCAGAGGTCTCCCTCCTATTGGTTTTCCGATAAATATTTTTTCTATGCTGAGGTAAAGTGATATAAGAAACCCTGCCGCGCCGCTGAATAATCCGATAGGGCCGAAGAACTGCAGAGGCTTTGTTGAGAAACTCTGGAGGAATTTAACGGTTATAAGATCAAGAATTACTTTCATTGTCCGCGACAGCCCGTATTTTGACTTTCCTCTGAGCCTTGGGTAATGAGTTGTCTCTACCTCTGCCATGCGGACCCCGTACCAGCTTGCTACTGCAGGTATGAATCTGTGCATTTCGCCGTACAATTTCAAATTCTTGATGACTTCTCTCCTGTATGCCTTGAGAGAACAGCCGTAGTCGTGCAGTTTAACGCCTGTTACCTTGCTTATAATCCAGTTTGCAAGCATCGAAGGCAGACGTCTTGTAATAAATGCGTCCTTTCTTTTTTTCCGCCATCCGCTTACAAGGTCATTGTCTTTTATCAAGTCAAGAAGTTTAGGAATGTCCGCAGGGTCGTTCTGCAGGTCTCCGTCCATTGTGATGACAATATCTCCTCTTGCGAAATCAAAGCCTGCTGCGAAGGCGGCTGTCTGCCCGAAATTTCTTCTAAGGCTGAGCACAACGACTTTCTTGTCTTCTGCCTGAATTTCTTCAAGTCCTGCTAATGTTCTGTCAGCGCTTCCATCGTCAACATAGATTATTTCATAGTCGGATCCAAGACGGTCGAGCGTCTCCTTCAGCCTCTGGTGCAGGATGGCTATGTTTTCTTCTTCGTTATATAAAGGTATAACAACAGAAACTTTCATCAGTAGCTGTTTATCCCTTTCTGCGGCATCCCTTTAAAGTTGTAGCATGTGAATATAGAATAGTCTCTGAGTTTTTTATCCTTGCTAAAAACAGTAAAGAGCCGCTTTTCACACTTGTCAAATGCCGACCCGACTGTTTCAGGCATTTGCACATCGTCTATTGTAACAAAAACAGCATTAAAATTGATGAGTGTGTTAAATCCCGGCCATAGGTCATACTGGTTCATTCTTCTTCCAAGATTAACGCAGTATGTAATAGGCTGTCCCTTTACATAGAAGGCAAGCTCGCTTGACACCTGATATTTATCAGAGAAAATAAAGAATTGCCCTTTTTTTGAGAGTTCGTCAGACACTCTGCTTACTTCTCTGCCGAGTTCTTTCCATCCCCTTGTCCTTGATGTCGGATCCATTTTAGGAGGCAGCTGCAGGATGGCAGGATAATGTGCGGTTGCAGTGATTATCAATGAGATGAAAACACCGGCGATTACTGTCCACCGGGTCCATTTTTTAATACTTTCCCATCTGCTGATGAACACCGCAGAAAATGCGATAAAACCGGCTGCATAAGCAGGCAGCGCCCAGTTTGCCTGCACCTTGCCGTGAAAACTCTTAAGCAGGAAGAAGACAATTATGGGGATGGAAAACCAGAAAAGAAAGTCAGTTTTGAGTTTTGTCCCGAGCAACTCGGGATGAGTTTTGAGTTTAAAGACAGCGTAAAACATCATGCCAAAAATTATTGGAGTAATAATCCCTATCTGCGAGCCCAAAAATTCAAAAAAATTCTTTAACCACTGACCGCTGATTGCTGACCACTGACTGCTGATATGCGCCTGTCCTGCTGTATGTTTTAACGTGACCCAGTCGTGCCCGGCGTTCCAGATAATAACAGGGCTGAAGATAATAAGGCTTAAAGCAAGGCTAATATAAGGCTCTTTTGTGAGGAGAATGTTTCTGCGCTGCTTTGAGGTGAGCAAGAAAAACAATGCGCAGATGTAAAAGAATGCCATCGTGTATTTTGTGAGAAGACCAAGTCCGATGGAAATGCCGAGGAGGAGCCAAAGACCGTAATGCGTAATGCGTGATGTGTGATGTGCATTTTCTTTTAACTCATTACTCATTACGGATAACGCATCACGATTTACTGCCCTGTAAAACAGATAGAGAGATAATACCCAAAAAAATATAAACGGTGAATCTATTGTAAAAAGCACTCCGTATGCAGAGTAAAGCGGGATAATCTGCATCAACACTGCGGCTGCCACCCCTGTCCGCTCATCAAAAAGTCTTTTGCCGAGCAGATACATAAAGATACTGCTCAGCGCAGAGGATACCACAGCCATTATCCGTATACCAAATACATTATCTCCGAATATGGCTGTGCCAAGGGCTATGAGGTAAGCAATCATAGGTCCCTTTGAGTAGTAGCTTAAATCAAGCCTCCTTGACCATTCCCAGTAATGCGCCTCGTCAGGACTCAGGTCAATAACGCCGTATGTGATGTAGTATATGCGGAAAAGACTCAGTCCCAGCAGAGATATTAGAAGCACGGTGGTATAGGGTTTAGACTTGTATCTGACAGATGCCCATTCATAAAACTTTATTACAAGGATAGAGACCGCAATGCCTGTCAATGCTCCGACAATGACATCAGACGGGTAATGAACACCGATATACACCCTTGAGAAGCCTACGAGCATAGCCACTGTCAGAGCCGTCCATCGCACCCATTTCCCTGATATGTAAGATAATGCAAGTATAATTGCGAATGAATTTGCAGCATGGTTTGAAGGCATGGAAAAAGAATTGGTGCAGCCTACAAGCAGCCGCACACCTTCCAATGTATGGCAGGGACGCACCCTCCCTATGAGATGCTTAAGTGTATTTCCTGTCCAGTCAGCAAGCGCAACAGATATGATTGTTAGGACTATCGGGATTACAGCCTTTTTTCTATGTTTTGATACGAGGTATATCATCAAAATTAGAATGATGAAATAATACCTGTCTGTAATAATCAGCATAGAGGCGTCAAAGGTAATGTTCTGCAGGCCTCTGTTTATCAGATGAAACAGAGCTATATCAATTTCACGAAGAGTTTCCAGCATGGTGTTATATTATAAATGCAATATCTTTTTTTATTCCAGAGACAACCGCTGATTTTCTTGACACGCTTTCATAGATACTTTAATATTACACATTGCTTAGAAGCTTAGAAGTTAAAAGTTAAAAGTCATCTTAACTCTTAACTCCCAACTCTCAACTTGGATATGGAGGTTAGATTGGACAGAGTTCTCAGCGGTATGCAGGCAAGCGGAAGACTTCATCTTGGTAATCTCATCGGAGCGCTCCAGAACTGGGTGAAGCTTCAGGAGAAATACGACTGTTTCTATTTCATTGCAGACTGGCACGGACTTAGCACAGGATATGAGAATCCCTTTGCGATTAAGGAATCGACAAACGACCTTCTGATTAATTTTCTTGCGGCAGGGCTTGACCCTGATAAGTGCACAATATTCCTTCAGTCAAAGATTCTCCAGCATGCTGAACTGCATCTTTTGCTTTCTATGATTACGCCATTGGGATGGCTTGAAAGGGTTCCCACATATAAAGAAAAACAGCAGGAACTGAAGGACAGGGATTTATCCACCTATGGCTTTTTAGGGTACCCCCTGCTTCAGACAGCAGACATCATCATTTACAAGGCTAAGTATGTGCCTGTAGGAGTTGATCAGGTTCCTCATCTTGAGATTTCAAGAGAGATTGCAAGGAGGTTTAACTATCTTTACAAAGAGGTTTTTCCCGAACCAGAGGCGCTGCTTACAGAGTTTCCAAAAGTTCCGGGCATTGACGGAAGAAAGATGTCAAAGAGTTATGACAACGCAATATATCTGTCAGACTCGCCTGAAGCGGCTGAACAGAAACTCAGGACAATGATGACAGACCCTGCGAGAAAAAGAAGGATGGACAAAGGCGCTCCTGAACTTTCGCCTGTTTTCCATCTGCATAAGATTTTTTCCTCAAAAGAAGAGCAGGACGAGGTTGCCGAAGGCTGCAGAACAGCTGGCATAGGCTGCGTTGACTGCAAAAAGATACTTATAAAGAATATATTTAAGGCGCTTGAGCCGATATGGCAGAAACGCTCTGAACTCATTGCAAACCCGAAGGCTGTTACTGAGATAGTTGAGAAGGGCACTGAAAAGGCGAGGAAGGCGGCAGAGGGGACAATGGTTATTGTGCGCGAGGCAATGGGGCTGGATAAAATTTAAAATTCAAAATTCAAAATGAAACACACATGCCCCGAAAGCTTTCGGGGCACAAAGGGGCATGAAGATGTCATTCCGACTTGTTCGGAATCCCTCTTAAAGAAGGATGCTGGACAAGCCAGCATGACAAAGAGGGGTATTTTCAGGTGAAAAATTGCAATTTAAAATTCAAAATTATATTCTTCCTTAGTTTTGCATTTTTATCCTTTCCGACTCCTGTCCATTCCTTCATGCCCGACACTGAGATTGCTGTCTTTCAGAAAGAAATCGCCAATAAGTCGGTTGGCGAGCGAATTGCTCTTTGTGCTGAAAGATTTGTCGGCGCTCCTTACGACCCTGATCCCATTGGGGAGTATGTCACCAAGAAAGTGATTGTTGCTGATGAGCGTGTTGACTGCATGTATCTGAGTTTCAGGGCAGTTGAACTTGCATTGAGTCCTACGCCTGACAAGGCAATAGACATTGCTCTTGATAAAAGATTCATGACAAAGGGAAGGCTTGACAGCAAGGGAAATGTAATTAATTATGAAGACAGGTTTCAATACGGTGAAGACATGCTTGACAGCGGCAGATGGGGAAAGGAGATAACAGAACAACTTGGCAAGGTTACAGAGATAAAAGGTTCAAGGGGAAGAGAGAAGGTGAAGATTATTGCTAAAAATACCTTGTTAAAGAGATTAAGCAGTTCAAAGAGTTCATCCCGTATGACGGGACTGAAAAGCGGGGATTTTATATTTTTTGTAAAGGCTGTTGAGAAAAGGAAGGTCGGCGAAATAGTCGGTCATATAGGGATAGTAAAGATAGAGGTCAGCAGTCAGCGGTCAGCTGTCAGCAATAATGAAGAGCAAAAAGAAATCTATTTAATCCATGCCGGCGGATTTAAGAATAAAGGCGGAGAAGTTAAGAAGGTAAGGCTCTATGACTACATAAACTCTATGCCGTTTATAGGCGTGAGGGTGAGCAGGTTCATTTAACCCCTTAGCTTCTTTGTTGTCTCAGTAAACTGCCTTTTATACATAGCGACCTAAGTTATGCCGCATACATTGCAGGGTTCCGTCATGCCGGCTTGTCCGGATATTGTCATTCTGGCTTGTCCAGAATCATTCTTTTCAGAAGGACTCCTGACAAGCAGGAGTGACAAAAAGCGGGAATGACAAATAATGCGACAATTATTATGACGTTATGTTTAAATTCAGGATAACCCCTTAAGGCTGGCTCTTTAATTATCGCCTCTATTTATTAGCTCTTCTCTGATGTTTTGTCTTCTTGAGAAGTTTTTTATGCTTGTGCTTGCTCATTTTTTTCTTGCGCCACTTTACAACACTACCCACTAAATCACCTCCTTCTTAAATTTTCTTTTGCCTGATGCATAAATGCCTCAAGCTGTATCTCTGTTGTTGGAGATTCAGTCCCGTCATACGGGATGCTGATAAAAGGAATTCCATACTTTCTATTCAGCCCCTGCATCAGCGCTGTTACTATTGTGCCGGGCATACATCCAAACGGCATTGTATTCACAATGCCTGAGGCGCCTCTTTCTATGAGGTCAACCGCCTTGCCTATGCTCAGTATAGTCTCTCCTTCAAAAGAACTGTGCAGATATGGAGACGCCTTTTTTATTATTTCCTTTGTTTTCGGTTCTTTCAGGGTTTTAAGGAAATCTGAAAAATATCCTGCGTATTTGTGCTCTACCCTTTTTTGAAAGAAAGTCTTTAAAAGAGTATTCATACTATCAGACCATGCTTTTTTTAGCAAGGCTTTTTGCGCAGCCATGTGATTCACATAATATATCCATTCCTCAAAAGGCGCAAGCCAGGCCTCGCCGCCGAGAGCCTCTATCTTCCTTACAATATCTTCATTTGAGAATTTATTGCTCCTTACAAATATCTCGCCTATGATGCCTATCAGAGGTTTCCTGTCTTTTTGTCCCGAGCTGCTCGGGAGTAGATTTTGAAAATCCCTTCGCACATCTTTAAGAAGGCCTTCAACTTTTCCATCAGTTCCTTTCAGCGAGGAATATATCTTTCCAAGATATTCCCTGTAAATAAAGTCTGCAGAGCCGTTTTCTTTTTCATAGGGTCTTGTCTCATGCAGGCATTTTGTCAGCAGTTCAATGGCAACTATCCCCCGCCATGACCTGAGCGCGAAATCCTTGCCGACTATGCCGAGGTCTCTGTAAAATCCCATATCCTGATTCGGTGCGAATATCGGCACATGAGTGTAACCAAGGTCATCAAGCGCCATCCTGTGAAATACATTATACTGCCCGAACCTGCACGGGCCTGAACCTGAGGGCATGAAGAAGGCAGATTCGGCCGGTTTGAAATCAGAAGATAAAACTTTCTTGAGCATATCGCCTGTTGTCACAGCGCACGGATAACATTCCTTTCCTGAAACATATTTTCTTCCGATGTCAGTGGTTTCCTTGTCTGATTCAGGCAATACCTCTGCAGGCACGCCTGAGCGTTCAAATGAAGCGGCAAGCGCAAATGCATGGTCAGACATCATGGGAATGTAAACAGTGCGCTTTTTAAGTGATGCGTCAAAAGGCCGTGATGCGTGATGCGTGATGCGTAACACGTTTTTTTCATTTAACTCATTACGCATTACACTTAACGCATTACTGCTTTGCTGCCCTATGCTGTCAAGAAATGCCTCGCACCTTGTTATTGCCCCTGCGTCAGCGCTGTGCTCGTCTATCTCGATGTGAAGAAAAGGCTTGCCCTGCAGATCCTTTTTAAAATATTTCAATATGAACGAGTCAGGTCCGCATGAAAAGTTTCCGATATAAAGAGGGAAGAGATTCGGGTTCTCCCTTATCACCCTCGCAGCCTTCAGTATCCTCTGCCCTGACCTCCAGTACATATTCGGCCATTCAG
>JAHILQ010000060.1 GCA_018896985.1 Nitrospinota bacterium | reverse complement strand
TTCGTATATTGCCTCTACTGTCTTGGGCATATAAATACCTCCTTCTTGCTGTGAACTATTTTATCATAGATGAGTGAAGATAGGGGCTCAGAGGTGATGGAACAGCTTCAGGGAATAATCGCATATTTTATCCCTTCGCCTTCCATGAGTTTCAGAAACGCCTTTTCAGTATCGGTCAGGAGATATTTCCCTGAGATGAGCTTTGATACTGGTATCTGCCGTTTTTTTAGGAGGTTATACGCCTCTTTTACATCGGCAGGCGTGAAATGGAATACTCCCTTTAATGTTATCTCATCATAGTGAAGCCTGCTCGTATCATAAGTCACTGTTGTCCCTGTCTTGCATCCTCCGAATAAAATAACTGTTCCGCCTCTTCTGACATAATATACTGCTGACTGCCATACAGCAGGCTGGCCTGTGCACTCAAATACATAGTCAACGCCTAATCCATCTGTAAACTTATCTACCGTCTTTTTTATTTCTTCGGAAAATCCCCCCATCCCCCCTTTGCTAAAGGGGGGTGAGGGGGGATTCTTTTCAGGGGTAATTGTCAGAGATGCACCGAGTTTTTTTGCAAGCGCAAGGCGTCTTTTCTCAAAGCCTGAAATTATCACATTAGCGCCTTTATTTTTCAGTAAAAGAAGATGGAGAAGCCCGATTGGCCCCGCTCCTATTATCAATGCCCTGTCACCTTTTTTTATCTGCAATCCCTGCATGCCGTGTATAACGCATGACAGCGGCTCAAGGAATGCAGCCTCTTCAAATGTCAGATTTTTAGGTTTGCGAAATACATTCTGTTTCACGATATGTTCCGGGAGCAGAATATACTCTGCAAATGCTCCGAGAACTTTGGTCTCCATTATATTTTCGCAGATATTAAAAAGACCCTTTTTACAGTATCTGCACTTAAGGCAGGGAGCGCTGTGGACTGCCATTATCTCGTTGCCTTTTCTGAATTTTTTTACTCCTTTGCCTGTTGCCGCAATTATTCCGGAGAATTCGTGTCCGAATACTCCGGGCATTGGAATTACATGGTGGCCTCTGCTGAAAGCCTTAAGGTCTGTTCCGCAGGTAAGCGCTGCCTTGATCTTTACAAGGATTTCTCCGCGGGAAGGTTCAGGAACTTTCAACTCGCGAATCTCTATTTTGCGGGGGCTTACGAGGATATTAGCTTTCAAGATTTAAACTCCAGCTTTCCGCCCCAGACCTGGCCTATCACTGTGGCTAACACAAGCAGAGGGATATATGTCATATCAATATTGGATAATATTCTTGCAAGCAGGACAAACGGTATCGGCAGGTGTATATAAAGAAACCATTTGAATGAAAACTTTTTTGCTTTTCCCCGCAGGTAGCCAAAAGGCATATTAAGCATGAACGTTAGGGAAAAAAGACCTGTAATCAGGGCAGATTTTATGAGCCAATCCATGATGAAGAATAACCAAAAAAAATGCGTAAAGTCAAATAATCGTCTCTCTGTGACAATTCAGAAGATGTTTGACATATAAAATATTTTCGTGATAGACTTTGAGCACTTTCAGAAGATGAAAACCTATCGGAAATCTCAGAAGTTTTTTAATCAGGCAAAGGCTGTAATTCCCGGCGGCGTGAACAGCCCTGTGAGGGCTTTTAAGGCTGTAGGCGGGAACCCTATTTTCATCAAAAGGGCGAAGGGCTCTAAGATATACGATGTAGACGGCAATTCATACATTGATTATGTGCTTTCGTGGGGGCCTCTCATACTCGGGCATGCACACCCAAAAGTAGTTAAGGCTCTGAAATCAGCAATAGAAAAAGGAACAAGCTACGGCGCTCCGACCCCTCTTGAGATAGAACTTGCAACCCTTGTCATTAAGGCGTATCCGTCCATGGATAAGGTAAGGATGGTGAATTCAGGGACAGAGGCAACGATGAGCGCAATAAGGGTTGCGAGGGGATTTACAAAGAGGGATAAGATAATAAAATTTGAGGGATGTTATCACGGCCATGCAGACGGTCTG
>JAHILQ010000059.1 GCA_018896985.1 Nitrospinota bacterium | reverse complement strand
TCGTGCATCGTGCATCGTGCATCTTCTAAGTTATCTGCCATTTACTGTTCTCCCCTAAGCAGGGCGTTAAAGAGCGCTGAGATAATCGCAGAATCTAATGGCTTAAAACCCATTGTAATAGAAGACCTGAAAGAAAGAAGCTTTGGCATATGGGAGGGCATGACTTTCACAGAAATAAAAGAGAAATACCCACAGGAGTTTGAGGCGTGGGCAGGAAATCCTCTCAGATACAGCCCGATTGATGGAGAAAGCACAATTGAGGTAAGAGAGAGGGTTATCAGGGTTTTAAATGAAATAATAGGAAGGCATAATCCCCCTCACCCTAACCCTCTCCCGCAAGGGGAGAGGGGATATAAAAATTCCCCCTCCCTTGATGGGAGGGGGCGAGGGGGAGGGTGGAACAAGGCATTCTCAGAACAAAGCTTGTACTCTGAAAATATAACAATTGTTGCGCATGGCGGCGTGAACAGGATAATCCTCTGCCATATAATGGGAATCCCTCTGGAAAACATATTCAGGATTGAACAGGATTTTGCAGCAGTGAACATAATAGAGTTCTGGGAAAAGTATCCGGTGGTAAAACTTATTAATGGGCAGGCTTCTCTGGAGTATAAATGGTAGAGGAAGGGCATAATATTTTCGCTCATTCTCGGCCTAACGGCCTCCGAGGGCTTTTGCCTCCCGATATTTGTATATTTTACTGCAGGAATATCGGCAAAAGAATCCGCTCAAATACAATGCCCTTCCTCTATAACGGAAAATTCAATGGCTAAATCACTGATGATTCAAGGTACAGGCTCTGGCGCAGGAAAAAGCCTGCTCGTTGCCGCCTTATGCAGGATTTTCAAAAAAAGCGGATTAAATGTGGCACCGTTTAAGGCTCAGAACATGGCATTGAATTCTTATATAACACTTGAAGGCGGAGAGATAGGAAGGGCACAGGCGCTTCAGGCAGAAGCAGCAAAGATAGAGCCGACAGTAGATATGAACCCGATATTGCTCAAGGCATCCGGTGAGGCGGGCTCGCAGGTCATTATTCACGGCAAGGTTCATTCAACCATGAAAGCCGGCGAATACTATGCATTCAAAAAAGAGGCGTGGAAAGCAGTAACAAAATCATTCAACAGGCTTTCCAAAAAACATGAACTGATAATAATGGAAGGCGCCGGAAGCCCTGCGGAAATAAACCTCATGGATGTTGACATTGTGAATATGTCCATTGCGAAACATGCAAAAGCGCCTGTAATTTTAGTCGGTGATATAGATAAGGGCGGTGTGTTTGCATCGCTTTACGGCACAGTTAAACTCCTCGGTAAGGACAGCAGGCACATCAAGGCATATGTGATAAATAAATTCCGCGGAGACCTGTCAATTCTCAAGCCCGGACTTGAAATGATTAGCGAAAAGACTGGAAAACCAGTGATAGGCGTGTTGCCATATATAAATGATATTGGGTTGCCTGAAGAGGACGGATTATCGCTGCAAGGCAGCAATTCAAAATTCAAAATTCAAAATTCAAAATCAGAAAAGATAAAAATCAAAATAGTTATATTGCACCTTCAATATATCTCCAACTTCACTGATTTTGATCCCTTTTTGTATGAGCCTGATGTGGAGATTGTTTATTCCAGAAATTCGTCAGAGATAGAGAATGCTGACATGGTAATTATTCCCGGCTCAAAAAATACTGTAAAAGACCTTATGTTTCTGAAAGAGACCCGTCTTGATGAAAGCATTAAACAGGCTTTTTCAAAAGGCATACAGATTATGGGCATGTGCGGCGGATACCAGATGTTAGGCAAAAAGATATACGACCCTCATGGCATTGAAAGTCCGCATAAAGAAGTGGATGGAATAGGACTGTTGAATATAGAGACAACCTTTGAAAAAGAAAAGACGACCTGTAGGGTCGAGGCAGAGACAAGAAAGCAGTTTTTTAACTCGTCACTCGTCACTTGTCACTCGTCACTCATGTTAAGGGGTTATGAAATTCATATGGGCGCAAGCAGAGGAGATATTGGGTTATTTAAGGTGAAAAGACTGTCTTTAAATTCAACATTCAACATTCAACATTCAACATTAATTAATGATGGTTCTATTAACGGCAACTGCTGGGGGACATATATCCATGGAATCTTTGAGAACGATTCATTCAGAAGGGGAATAATAAATTCTATTAGAGAGCAAAGGGAGCTTCCTCCTATTGATTCAACTATAAAGTATTCTAAAATGAAAGAAAAGGCGATTGACAACCTCGCTGATATTGTGAAACAGAATTTAGATATGGATTTTATAAATAAGGTCATTGGGTTATGATAAATTCTCTTCAAGATATACCATTAATTCTTCATTCTTCGGCGTTAAGTATTTCTCCTGTCCTTCTGATACTGGCTTTCCTGCTTGACCTCGCTATCGGAGACCCCGGATGGCTGCCGCATCCTGTAAGAATAATGGGAAGCGCAATAAGCAGAATAGAAATATATTTGAGGAAGTGGGAAGTAGGAAGTAAGAAGTGGGAAGTGATTGAGAAATTCAAGGGCATCTTTTTAGTAACTACAATTGTTGGAATGACCCTTATTACTACATGGTTCATAGTTCGCATCTTATTACATATGTCTTTAACTTCTCATTTCCTGCTTCTTGCTTCCTACGTGTTACTTATTTATCTCACTTCAACCGCAATCGCTGCCCGTGAATTAATTAACTCTGCAAGGGCAGTGATTAAAGCTGTAAAAAACAGCAGCATAAAATCCGCAAGGGAAAGGCTCTCAATGATTGTTGGACGTGACACCCATGCCCTCACAGAAAAAGAGATACTTAAGGCAACCATGGAGAGCCTCGCTGAAAACCTTTCAGACGGTGTTATAGCTCCTGTATTTTATCTCGTTGTCGGAGGGCTTCCGCTTGCTATGGCATACAAGGCGATAAATACTCTTGATTCAATGGTCGGATATAAGAATGATAGATATATGCACTTCGGCTGGGCAGCAGCCAGACTGGATGATATTGCCAATTATATCCCTGCAAGGATAACAGGTCTATTAATTGTTATGGTATCTTTCTTAGTTTCCCGTTCACTGTTCACTGTTCACTGTTCACTATTCACTATGCTTCGTGACGGCAGGAAACACCTGAGCCCGAACAGCGGGATGCCTGAGGCTGCGATGGCAGGCGCACTCGGAATCAGAATGGGAGGCCCATCCGCATACGGAGGTATTGTTATTGAAAAGCCATACATCGGCAATGTAAGGACAGAGGACTACAGCAGGGCATCCGAGCAGGCTATAACTATTGTGAAGGCATCCTCTCTTTTAGGCATCGCGACAGCTATAGCAGTCTTATTCTTAAAAGGATGGGCGTGATGCAAGAAACTCACGGAGGGAACATCTACATCCTTTCAGAAAAACTTCACCTGAATGAAAAGAACATAATAGATTTCAGCGCATCTATTAATCCTCTTGGCGTACCAGAGAGCGTAAATTCAATAATAAAAGACAATATAAAGTATCTGTATAATTACCCTGACCCGGATGCGAAAAGATTAAGGCTGCAGATAGCAAAGCAACACAAGATAAATCCTGAATCCATCATATGCGGCAATGGCAGCACAGAACTGATTTACCTTGTTGCCAGTGCATTGAAGCCTGAAAGGGTTCTTATCCCAGCGCCGACATTTTCTGAATATGAGAGGGCATGCAAAATCCGTGATGGGTTAAGAGTAATGCGTTATGAGTTAAAAAGGGAAAAAGATTTTGACTTGAATATAGAAGAGTTTATTGATGCGATGTCAGGCAAGCAGTTGCCCATCACACGTCACGCATCACGCATTACGGCTTTTGATATGGTATTTCTCTGCAACCCGAACAATCCAACCGGGTTGCTCCTCAGGAAAGATTCAGTCCTGAAGATAGCAGAAGCAGCCAGAGATTTAATCTGTACCCTTGTCGTTGACGAGGCGTTTATAGATTTTGTGCCGGCAGAAAGCGTAATCAAAGAGGTTGAAAAAAATCCGTATCTGATCGTCTTAAGATCACTGACAAAATTTTATGCGTTGTCCGGCTTAAGAATTGGATACGGAGTATTTCCATTAAATATTATTGAAACCCTAAAAAAGCATAAAGAGCCGTGGACAGTAAATACCCTTGCACAAACAGCAGGGATTGCAGCTTTCAAAGATATTGCATTCAAGAAAAAGACATTCAGGGTAATCAAAGAGGAGAAAGATTTTCTGGAAAAGGAATTCAAAAGATTAGAGCTTAGTTACATCCCGTCAGAAGCAAATTATTACTTATTAAGGTTAAACAATGCAAAAAAAATAATATCTGCATTGAGAAACAAGGGCATTCTTGTAAGGGATTGTTCCAATTTCAAAGGACTGGATAATTCTTATATGAGAATTGCAGTGCGGTCAAGAAGAGAGAATGAAGTACTGATAAAAGAACTGTCTAAATTTTTAGATGTCATTCCCGCGAAAGCGGGAATCCAGAAAACAAATAAACTGGATTCCGCATCAAGTGCGGAATGACAGAAACGGCGAATTATTGAAAGGCGAATTATGCGTGGCTTTGTAATAGCAGGCACTCACAGCGGGTGCGGAAAAACTACCATAACGCTTGGAGTTTTGGCTGCCTTGAAGAAAAAGGGGCTGAAAGTCCAGCCGTTCAAGGCAGGTCCTGACTTTATAGATTCGGGCCTTCACAGGCTTGTTACAGGCAGGCATTCAAGAAACCTTGATGTATGGATGTGCGGCGAGGATTATGTCAAAGAGTGTTTTTATAAATATTCAGCAAATGCAGACATAGCAATCATTGAAGGCGTAATGGGAATGTATGACGGCGAATACAGCACAGCAAAACTGGCAGGACTGCTTAACCTGCCTGTAATCTTAGTTGTTGATGCCTATGGCATGGCCGAGAGCGCAGGAGCAGTAGTTAAAGGGTTTAGGGAATATGGCTCAGAGTTAAGAGTTAAGAGTTATGAGTTAAGAGAGATGAATTCAAAGTTCAAAATTCAAAGTTCAAAACTCCAAACTCCAAACTCCAAACTCTATATAGCCGGTGTCATCTTCAACCGCGTGGCATCAGATAATCATTTCAAGCGACTGAAAGACAGCGTGCAGGTCGGAGACTCGACTCTACGAGATGTAACAGTATTAGGGTATCTGCCGAGAGATTTGGATTTTGAGATACCACACAGGCACCTTGGGCTTACAGTCGCAGAGGAGAATCCGCTTACTGAAAAAAATATAGAGAAACTCGCCGAGACAGTTTTGAAGCATGTAGATCTCAGTTTGTTTCGCAGCAAAAATCCACTTGCAAATAAGCCCCAGAGCATGGCGTCATATTCTGTCATTCCCGCTTGTCGGGAATCTTTCTTAGCAGAAGGATTGCGGACAAGCCGCAATGACAAAAATACCATAATTGCCGTTGCCTATGACAAGGCTTTTTGCTTTTATTATGAAGACAACCTCGATTTATTAAAAAATGCCGGAGCAGAGATAGTTACATTCAGCCCTCTCTCTGATTCAGCAATCCCTCATCAAGCAGATGCAGTATATATCGGCGGAGGCTATCCTGAGCTTTATGCAAAG
>JAHILQ010000058.1 GCA_018896985.1 Nitrospinota bacterium | reverse complement strand
TATTACGAAAGTGATTCTTTTCTTTTCATTGAGATGCAGCAGGAGCTTGAAAAGCTCTTCGCCTGTATGGGTGTCAAGATTTCCTGTAGGTTCGTCTGCTAATACGACCTTCGGTTCATTTATCAATGCCCGTGCAACGGCAACCCGCTGCTGCTCTCCGCCCGAAAGTTCTCCGGGACGATGGTTCTTCCGTTCAGATAACCCCAGTTCTCCTAAAAGCATTTCCGCTCTCTCTTTAATTTCTTTGTAACCAGACATGTTTATCAGTCCCGGCATTAATACATTCTCAATTGCTGTAAATTCAGGCAGAAGATGATGAAACTGGAAAACGAAGCCTATTGATTTATTCCTGAAACCGGCAAGTGAATAATCATCCAGAGAAAATACGTCCCTGCTTTCATATAAGACGTTGCCTGATGTTGGTTCATCCAGCGTGCCCATGATGTGTAGAAGGGTGCTTTTCCCCGCGCCTGATACGCCGACTATTGCGAGCATCTCTCCCCGACTTATAGAAAGGTCTATGCCGTTCAGAACCTTTACTTCTCCTGCAGGCAGGAAAAAAGACTTTTTTAATCCCTTTACTTCAATCATTTCTTGGTTTTATTTTCATTCATACCGCAGCGGTTCTACAGGGTTCAGTTTTGCCGCCTGCCATGCAGGATAGATTGTTGCAAGAAAACTTATTGTCAATGCAGATAGAGATACAGCTATGAAATCAATGAGCTTCATTTTTATAGGCAGATGGCTGAGATAATATACATCTGCAGGCAATCTGATGACATTGTTAAACATATAGCCGAGTATGTATCCGCCGGCAATCCCTATCAATGTGCCTGCAAGTCCTATGACAAGCCCCTGCAGCATAAAAATGGCCATAATGCCTTTTTTTGTGGCTCCCATTGCCTTGAGGATTGCGATCTCACGGCTTTTTTCTATGACATTCATTATAAGCGTGCCGACTATATTAAATGAGGCGACAAGAATTATTAGAACAAGTATGACAAACATCGCAAGTTTTTCAAGTTTCAGCGCTGAAAAAAGATTCTTGTGCATCTGCATCCAGTCCCTTCCGTAATACGGGAATGCAAGTGTTTTCTGAACCCGTTCCCTTATCTCCTTTGCCCTGTCCACGTCCTTAATCTTGAGTTCTATGCCTGTTACGCTATTACCCATTCCGAAAAAATCCTGGGCATAAGAAAGCTCTGTGAGGACAAGGTTTGAATCGTATTCAAACATTCCCACTTCAAATATCGCAGCCACTCTGAATTGTTTAACTTTCGGCAGCATTCCCATAGGCCCGATTTCTCCGACAGGAGATATGATGTTTATTATGTCATTCCTGAGAACACCGAGACTGCTCGCAAGCTCTTTCCCTATTACAATGCCCGGAATGCTGTCTTTGGATTTCAGGTCGTCAAGTTTTCCGTCTTTTATGTATTTAGCTATCTCTGTGGTATTTGCCTCAAGAGAAGGGTCTATTCCTCTTAAGAATACACCATGCGCCCTTTTGCCTGATGAAGACATGACCTGTCCGAGAACAAAGGGCGATGCAGAGACAACATCTTTTTCTCCGCTGACCTTCTCTAATACTTCTTTGTAGTCAGTTATAGCCCCTCTGTAGCTGAGCACTATAATATGCGCATTTACACCAAGTATTTTTCTCTGCAGGTCATCATGAAAGCCGCTCATAACTGAGAGGACAACAAGGAGCGCCATGACACCGACTGCCACACCGCCAACAGAAATTACTGTATTAAGAGAAATTCCCTTATGTCTTTTTCTTGATTTAAGATAACGGAACGCTATAAAAAAATGATATGGCACATTTCTTCGCATGCAAATGAATATATCATGAATTGATAGGTTTCAACAAGAATCAAATCGAAGGCTGTTCAAATCTCCCTAAGATACTGACAGACAGTGTTAGCTTTCGCTTTTGCAGATATTTTTCTGTCGTTCTAAGGCTCATTACGTTACAGCCGCAAAACTCACCCTCAGGGTTCAGACAGTTGCCGCTGTAACGCTTCACTCGCCAAGGACGAAAACGAAAAATCTCTAATGTCGCTCAAACTAACCCTGCCTGTCAGAAAGTCTATGTGCGCGTTGACCCCCTATAGCTTATATGGCATAATAACATCATGTATAGAAAAATCCTGTTAATACTGCCGGTGCTCTTTGTCTTTTCATGTGCTCAGATATTTCGTACAGAGCCTGCCGAATCTCCTGCTATTCCAAAAGAGGCTTATTACCACTATATCCTCGGCTATGAGGCAGAACTTTCAGGCAAATGGGAAGACGCGCTGAATAACTATTCGGAAGCGCTTAAGATAGGCCCTGCATCTCCTTACATCAGAACCCATATAAGTTATGTGCTTCTGAGAACAGGCAAAATTCCTGATGCTATCGCAATGACAGAAGAGACGGTAAAGGCAAATCCTAATTATGTGCCTGCGCTCATGCTGCTTGGTGAACTTTATAACAGCCAGAAAAATACGGACAAGGCAATACGGATTTTTGAGAAGGCGCTTAAACTTGATAACACACAGGCAGAGGCATA
>JAHILQ010000057.1 GCA_018896985.1 Nitrospinota bacterium | reverse complement strand
GGGACGTCTTTCTGCAGAAACTGCTCATAAGAATTTTTCTGAATGTCTATAAGGTTTGGCACTTCCATGAAAGAAGTAACTTTCCCAAAATTCAACCTTTCTCTGAGAATTCTTGCCATACGTCTCCCTCTTTATGCGTGATGCGTAACACGTAATCCGTAACAAGTTAAAGACTTCTTTCTTACCTACCCATCACGTATCACGCATTACGCATTACGGTCTTTTTATTTTATTTCTACTTTTGCTCCCTGTTCTTCAACCTTTGCCTTAATAGAGTCGGATTCTTCCTTTGTGATTCCGGTCTTAATAGGCTTCGGAGCGCCATCAACAAGGTCTTTTGCCTCTTTGAGTCCGAGTCCGGTAATCTCACGAACAACTTTTATTACCTGGATTTTCTTATCACCAACCGAGGCAAGAATTACATCAAAACTTGTCTTCTCCTCTGCCGCAGCAGCAGGTGCGCCTGGAGCGGCAGCCATTGCCATTGGGGCCGCTGCTGTAACTCCATATCTCTCCTCAAACTCCTTAACGAACTTTGACATATCAAGCACTGTCATATTGTCAAAGAATTCTAAAACCTGTTCCTTTGTTACTGACATTATTTATCCTCCTGTTTATTTTAGTGCAGCAGTGCAGTAGCACAGTAGAGCAGTAGTTTTTTACTACTGTTCTGTTGCTCTATTGCTCTACTGCTCTGATTTACTGACACTGTCACTATCCACTGACACTTTTTTTATCTTTCAACGCGTTCACTGCGTATGCAAAACTACTGACTGTCGCCGACAATGCCCCTGCCATTTTGCTCAGCGGCGCATTAAATACGCCTGCCAGCATACTGAGGAGAATTTCTCTCGGCGGCAGTGCGGCTATTGACTTGATGTCTTCAGCATTGCATAGCCTGCCTTCAACAACTCCACCATTTACCTTCAGCTTATTATTCTTCTTGGAATACTCAATGACCTTCTTTGCAACCTGCACGGGATCGGCATAACCGATAGCAATCCCAACAGGGCCTTTTAATAAATCACTGATTACAGACAGGCTTGTTTTTGCAGATGCTGCTCTTGCAAGTGTATTTTTTACAACCTTGTACTCAATCCCTGCACCGCGCAACAATCGCCTCAATTCAAAAAGCTCTGCAACGGTTAATCCTTTATAATCCGTCAGAACAACTGCATTTGCCTTTTTGAATCTATCCTTAAGCTCAGCTATAAGGTGTGTTTTTTCTTCCCTTTTCAGTTTATCCCTCCTTTCCCAGAGACGGGGAAAGCGTCTCGGTAGGCTGCCCCGACATATCGGGACGATTAAAGTCCCGACGATACGTCGAGACTGCCTACTGTCTCTGACTTTATTTAAATTTTAACTTTCTTATTTCGCTGCTGTTAGCCTGCCAACATCAATCTTTACACCGGGCCCCATCGTAGATGATACAGCCACCTTTCTTAGATATTTGCCTTTGCTTGTAGGCGGCTTAGCCTTTATTATTGCGTCAATCACTGCCATGGCATTTTCTATGAGCTTCTGATCATCAAATGAGACCTTGCCAATCGGCACATGTATCAATCCTGCCTTTTCGGTTTTATACTCTACCTTTCCGGCCTTTATCTCTTTTACAGCCTTTGTCAGATCAAAGGTAACCGTTCCAAGCTTGGGATTCGGCATAAGTCCCCTTGGGCCCAACAACTTACCAAGCTTTCCAACGAGACCCATTATATCGGGCGTTGCAACTACCTTATCAAAATCAAGCCAGCCCTGCTGTATCTTTTCAATAAGGTCTTCAGCGCCGACATAATCTGCGCCTGCATCCCTCGCCTCTTTCTCTTTCTCACCTTTTGCAAATACAACAACCCTTACCTGTTTGCCTGTGCCATGAGGAAGGACAACAGCGCTTCTAACCATCTGGTCTGTTTTTTTGGCGTCAATTCCGAGATTTACAGCCATGTCAACAGTCTCATTAAATTTTGTAAAGGAAGCTTTCTTTACAAGACCTATGGCATCCTCAATAGAATACTCTTTTCTTCTCTCAACTTTTTCTCTGGCTTCTTTAATCTTCTTGCCCATCTATCTTCACCTCTATTCAAGATTCATGCTGCATGATACAAGATGCAATGATCTTCTTTGTCCTGAATCCTGTATCGTGTATCCTGCATCTGTATTGTGTCTTAGTCTGCTACGTCAACTCCCATGCTTCTTGCGGTTCCGCTGATAATCTTTACTGCAGCAGCTATAGAGTTCGCATTGAGATCCGGAAGCTTTGTCTGTGCTATTTCTTTGACCTGCGCAGAAGTTATCCTGCCAACCTTGTCTTTATTGGGAGCGCCTGACCCCTTAATAATCCCTGCCGCTTTTTTTATTAATTCGGATGCCGGCGGTGTCTTTGTTATGAATGTAAACGACCTGTCCGAATATACGGTTAAAACAACAGGAATTATAGTGTCACCCAGCGCCTGCGTCTGCGCATTGAATGTCTTGCAAAATTCCATTATGTTGATACCGTGCGGGCCAAGCGCCGGGCCTACAGGAGGCGCCGGATTTGCCTTTCCTGCAGGTATCTGCAGTTTCACTTGAGCTGTTACTTCTTTCTTAGCCATTTATCTCCTCCTAAATAGTGTCAGTGTCAGTTTTCAGTGCCAGTCACTGACACTGCTCACTGTCACTGCTTTATGCCCGTTCTACCTGGAAAAAATTAAGTTCAACAGGCGTTTGCCTGCCGAATATGCTGACCATTACCTTGAGCCTTCCATGATCCATGTCAACATCCTCAATATATCCAACAAAATTAGAGAAGGGCCCGTCTGTTATCCTAACTGTCTCATTCTTCTGATACTGTGTCTTAACCTGAGGGGCGTGGCCTTTTTCCATTTGCTGCAATATGACATCAACCTCTTCCTGTGATAATGCCACGGGATTTGATCCCCCCACAAAACCAGTCACTCTCGGCGTCTTCCTGACAAGATGCCATGACTCGTCGTCCAGTTCCATCTCAATAAGAATATATCCCGGATAGAATTTCTTATCGCTCTCTTTTTTCCCGCCGCCTTTGAGTTCAATTATACGTTCAGTAGGAACCAGAACCTGAGATATCTTATCCCTAAGATTTTTCTTGTCTGCCTTGTCCTCTATAGCCTGCTTTACCTTTTCTTCCGAACCTGAATACGTATGTACAACATACCAGTTTTTTCCCATTTCTTACCTCAATAACCTGCTGACTAATTTTGATAACCCGAGGTCAACAACTCCCAAAAACAGAGATACCACCACAACTGTAATAATAACCACCCATGTAGACCCTATAAGTTCGTCTTTGCTTGGATAAACAACCTTTTTAATCTCAATCTTTACTTCTTTAAAAAATTCCTTAATCCTGTTAAACATATTTTCTTTCGCCTTTAACTTTTAATTTATAACTCTTAACTCTTAACTCTTAACTCTTAACTCTTAACTCTTAACTCTTAACTCTTAACTCTTAACTCTTAACTCTTAACTCTTAACTCTTTTAAGTGGCAGGCCAGGAGGGATTTGAACCCCCAACCCTCGGATTTGGAGTCCGACGCTCTATCCGTTAGAGCTACTGGCCTGTTATCGTAATGCGTAATCCGTAATGCGTGACTTGTTAATATTCTCTTCCTCATAACGCTTTACGCATAACGCATCACGGTTTTTATGCCTTTGTCTCCTTATGCAAGGTATGCTTTCTGCAATGCCTGCAGTATTTCTTTCTCTGCAACTTCTCAGTCGTATTCTTTTTGTTCTTCATCGTTGAATAATTTCTCTCTTTACACTCAGTACACTGAAAAAGAATTATATCGCGCATCTTTTATCTCCCACTCGCTCTAACTCTAAACTCTAAACTTTAAACTTTTAACTTATGCTATCACCTCTGTCACAACTCCTGCTCCCACTGTACGGCCGCCCTCTCTTATGGCAAATCTTAATTCCTTTTCCATTGCTATTGGCGCTATCATCTCTACTGTTATGGTTACGTTGTCCCCGGGCATCACCATCTCCATTCCGTCAGGCAGCTCCGCTACTCCTGTCACGTCTGTTGTCCTGAAGTAAAACTGAGGCCTGTATCCTTTGAAGAACGGCGTATGCCTTCCGCCCTCTTCTTTTGTCAGTATGTATACCTCTGCCTTGAATTTGGTGTGCGGGGTTATGCTGCCGGGTTTTGCCAAGACCATTCCGCGCTCTACTTCTTCTTTGCCTGTTCCCCTTAACAGCACTCCTATGTTGTCTCCTGCGCGTCCTTCATCAAGCAGTTTTCTGAACATCTCTACTCCGGTTGCCACTGTCTTTCTGGTTTCTCTTAGTCCCACTATTTCTAATTCTTCTCCTACTTTGACTATCCCTCTTTCTACTCTGCCTGTTGCTACTGTGCCTCTTCCTGATATGCTGAATACGTCTTCTATAGGCATTAGGAATGGCTTGTCTATCGGTCTTTCAGGCGTTGGTATGTAGCTGTCTACCGCTGCCATGAGTTCATGTACGCATTTGTATTCGGCTGCATTTATGTCGGTGCTTGCTGATTCCATTGCCTTTAGGGCGCTTCCTTTTACTACAGGTATCTTATCCCCGGGAAACTGGTATTTTGACAGAAGCTCTCTTACTTCAAGTTCTACAAGGTCAAGAAGCTCCGGGTCATCTACCATGTCTACTTTGTTCATGAATACTACTATAAAGGGCACTCCTACCTGCCTTGCCAGCAGTACGTGTTCTCTTGTCTGAGGCATGGGCCCGTCTGCCGCGCTTACTACGAGTATCGCTCCGTCCATCTGCGCTGCTCCGGTTATCATGTTCTTTACATAGTCTGCATGACCGGGACAGTCTACGTGCGCATAGTGACGGTTGTCTGTCTCGTATTCTACATGCGCTGTAGCTATGGTTATGCCTCTTGCCTTCTCCTCTGGCGCGTTGTCTATTGAGTCGTATGCCCTGAACTGTGCCTGCCCTTTAAATGCCAGCACCTTTGTTATCGCTACCGTTAGTGTTGTCTTGCCGTGGTCTACGTGCCCTATTGTCCCTACGTTGCAATGCGGCTTCGTCCTCTCAAATTTTGCCTTTGCCATTATTGCCTCCTTTAAACAAAGTTAAAAGTGTCAGTGTCAGTTTTCAGTGCCAGTGTATTACTGACACTAACCACTGCCACTATTCACTGCCGTTACTCTCCCTTAACCTTTGCTACGATGGTCTCAGCTATGCCCTTGGGCACCTCTTCATAATGGGAAAACTGCATTGTATAGTTTGCCCTTCCCTGCGTCTTTGACCTGAGGTCGGTAGCATAACCGAACATCCCTGAGAGCGGGACCTGAGCTTTTATTGCTTGCGCATTACCCCTTTTCTCCATCTGCTGTATCTTTCCTCTCCTTGAGCTAAGGTCTCCTATAACATCACCCATATAATTCTCCGGGGTAACCACTTCTATGCTCATCATCGGTTCGAGCAAAACAGGCTTTGCTTTTTTGGCAGCCTCTTTGAAACCGATCGAACCTGCAATCTTAAATGCCATTTCAGAGGAGTCCACATCATGATATGAACCGTCATAGAGTGTTACTTTAATATCTACAACAGGATATCCCGCAAGAACCCCTGAGTCCATAGCCTCTCTTATGCCTTTTTCAACAGCCGGGATATATTCTCTCGGTATTGTACCGCCTACAATCTTGTTAACAAACTCAAAACCCTTGCCATGAACAGGTTCGAGCTCTAAGTATACATGGCCGTATTGTCCGCGTCCACCGCTCTGCCTTATAAACTTTCCTTCTGCCTTTGACGCTGTTCTGATGGTCTCTCTGTAAGCGACTTGCGGCTTGCCAACATTAGCCCCAACCTTAAATTCCCTTAAAAGCCTGTCAACGATTATTTCAAGATGAAGTTCGCCCATTCCCGATATTATTGTCTGGCCTGTCTCCTCATTGTATGAAACCTTAAATGAAGGGTCTTCCTGGGTAAGCTTTCCAAGCGCCTCATAGAGTTTTTCCTGATCAGCCTTTGTCTTCGGTTCAATCGCAACCGAGATGACAGGATCGGGAAATTCTATGGATTCAAGTATTACAGGTGACTTTTCATCACATAAAGTATCGCCGGTGAGTGTATTCTTCAGTCCAACTATTGCGGCTATATCTCCTGCGGCAACCTCTTTTATCTCCTCGCGTTTGTTAGCATGCATTTTTAAAAGCCTTCCAACCCTCTCTTTTGTGTCCTTTGTAGAATTATAAATATATGAGCCTGCAGAAAGCACGCCGGAATATGCCCTTACAAATGTAAGCTGTCCCACATACGGGTCAGTCATCACTTTAAAAGCAAGCGCTGAGAATGGTTCATTTACATCTGCCTTTCTTACTACCTCAGAACCGTTCCCCGGCTTTGTCCCTGATACTGGGGGGGCATCAAGCGGAGAAGGAAGATAATCTACGATACTATCAAGCAAAAGCTGGACGCCTTTGTTCTTAAATGCGGCGCCGCATATTACAGGAGTCAGTCTCATCTGTATAGTGCCCTTCCTTAATGCTGCCTTTATCTCTTCTGCGCTTATCTCTTTGCCGCCAAGGAATTTTTCCATAATATTCTCATCAACATCAGATAATGCCTCAAGCATCTTCTCCCTGTATTGCCTGGCTGTCGGCATCATATCGTCAGGGATATCGCCTTCCACACCTTTTGCGCCGAGAGTTTCATCGTCAAAAAATACTGCCTTCATTTCCACAAGGTCTATCGGCCCCCTAAAATTTTCTTCAGCGCCTATAGGTATCTGTATAGGCACCGGATTTGCTCCAAGTCTGTCCACCATGCTCTGAACACCCATGAAAAAATCTGCTCCTGCTCTGTCCATCTTATTCATAAATGCTATTCTTGGCACCTTGTGTTTATCAGCCTGCCGCCATACAGTTTCTGACTGAGGCTCAACGCCCGCCACAGAATCAAAAACAGCCACAGCGCCGTCAAGAACCCTTAAAGATCTTTCAACTTCAATGGTAAAATCGACATGCCCTGGCGTATCTATGATGTTAATCCTGTGGTCTTTCCAGAAACATGTAGTAGCAGCAGCGGTGATTGTTATGCCTCTTTCCTGCTCCTGAACCATCCAGTCCATGACTGCAGTGCCTTCATGGACCTCACCTATTTTATATGTGACGCCTGTATAGTAGAGGATACGCTCTGTGGTCGTAGTCTTTCCTGCATCTATATGTGCCATGATTCCAATATTGCGTGTCTTTTCTAACAGAAAACTTGACAAAGTCTTTCTCCCCTACTCTTTTTACCATCTATAATGGGCAAATGCCTTATTAGCATCTGCCATTTTATGGACATCTTCCTTCTTCTTTATAGATGTCCCTGTGTTATTAAATGCATCAAGCAGCTCACCGGCAAGCCTTTCCCTCATTGTCTTTTCCGCCCTTACGCGGGAATAGCTTATCAGCCATCTAAATGCTAGCGCCATGCGCCTCTGAGGCCTTATTTCCACAGGCACCTGATATGTTGCGCCGCCAACCCTCCGAGGTTTAACCTCCAGCACCGGTTTAACATTTTCCAGCGCAGTCTTAAAAATCTTAAGCGGATCATTGTTGGTTTTCCCCTTGAGAATATCAAATGCCCCATAGCATATTCTTTCAGCTGTTGCTTTTTTACCGTCTTCCATCAGCACATTGATAAACTTGCTGACAACCTTGCTGCCATACTTTGGGTCTGGTAAAATCTCGCGCTTTTCTGCAACTCTTCTTCTTGGCATCTATCCGCTCCGTTATTTGGGCCTTTTGGCCCCGTATTTAGATCTTCCCTGTCTTCTGTCTGCAACGCCCATAGAGTCCAGCGTTCCTCTGATTATGTGGTATCCAACACCAGGGAGATCTTTAACTCTTCCGCCTCTAATCATCACTATAGAATGTTCCTGAAGATTGTGCCCAACTCCAGGTATATAAGCTGTAACCTCCATCCCATTCGTCAGCCTTATCCTTGCTACCTTCCTTAAGGCAGAGTTCGGCTTCTTGGGCGTAGTTGTATATACCCTGACGCAAACCCCTCTTTTCTGTGGACACATTCTGAGCGCAGGACTTTTCGTTGTCCTTTCCATACTCTTTCTGCCCTTTCTAACTAACTGCGAGATTGTTGGCACATTGCCTCCGTATCGTATTTTTTACAAAAAACAGATTCCACGGGAAAACTTTGAAAGCATACCAGAGAAAATATTTTTTGTCAACTGGCCTCAAACCGGTATTTTCCCTGATTGACCTCTGAACTACAGGAGAGAGCAACCGCATTCCCTGCTCAAAATCTTCACCGTAGGAAAAGATATTATATCAGAGGAGGTATAAAAAAGAAACATTACTTATTACTGAAAAGTTCTTCTCTCCTAAACAATCAGAGTCTCTATGAAGGATTGCGGATTACAGCCACTAAGTCGCATCTCTGAGTGGGCGGAATGATTCACGATTTCCGAGTGAACTCCGCACATAAGGCAATAAACTTATAGGCTTGATTACAGGCAAAATTTGCTGCTGCAACACTTTTTTAATCTCTATACACACGGCCTCCTTTTTTATCTGTCTTCCGAAACCCCTTCTTTATTTTCTTGATGACATCAGCTTCGTGCTCTATTTCCTTCTCTATTTCCTTCGCATGTTTTTCATGTTTTTCCATCACTATCTTTTCTGCCTCTAACCAATTCTCTAAGTCATGCCCGTGGAGCCAGCCACTGCTTTCAAATAGAGTATATGCAACCTTTTCAATCTCGTCATGCAATTTTTTCTTCTGTGTCATTCAGTTCCCTCCTTTTTTATAAAAGACAACCATCTCACTATGTTTAATTGAAATATACCATCTTAGCCGGGTCGTTGCAAGGTGCAAATAACAGGAAGAGTGGCGGCAAAGAATGTCACCAATGATAAAGGTGAGGTAATGACCTGCCCCCTTTAAATCAGTCCAGATATAATGTAGTATTTGATCCCTCTGACAACTGTTCTTAATGAAATCAGCACGGCTGCCGGCAAGGTCGCGTGTGCGAGTTTTTAGGGAGAAGTATATTCCTCTAAGTGTCGGCTTCACCTGATTATCCACAGGCATAGTGCAGGGCAGGTTGTGTCAGTTATACTATCTCTTGTATAGTTACAGCATTCCTTGGAACTGCCAGCGAGATAGGAGGGTGTTTTGCGACAGACAAAACTTAAGAAACAAATCAGGAAACTGCTTGCAAAAAAGAATAACAGTCAGATAGCAAGACAGATAGGGTGTTCACACGGGTATGTGGGGCATATCAGAAAACTCTACAATGTCAAAAATCCTCATAGGAAGCCCTACGGCCTTCTGACAAAAAAACAGTTTTTGAAAGCCGAATCGCTATATCTGAGCCTCAAAGGCCTCAAGGACATAATCAAAGAATTGAAATTGCCATACAAAACTATTGCAGGATTATATTTTCTCTTACGTAGGAGGGGAGTAAAGCGCAAAGGAAAGGCAAGAGCGTGGATAAAGTTCAATCCTGAGAAATTCCGGGGACTTCTGAATAAAAACCTCAATAAAGCTCAGATTGCAAAGGAAATGGGAATACATGAAATTCAGATGTACAGGTATTGGGAAAAATATATAAAAGCCATTAAGTGATTCTGTCGCATTGATTCAAAATCAATGTTACCGCAGATATGGTAAAGAGGGAATATCCAACATCTGAGGATGATAATTTCTCTTGACTCAGCCCGCAGTTCTTCCCTAAAGTATCCCCAAGAGACTCATGCGGTATAAAAAATAATGTTAGAATTTCAATCAGATGCCAGTAAAGTTTGAGCCAAGATTTACACGGCAGGCTATACCTAAGATTCGGAAAGGTGGTTTGGTCGTGCCGGGAAATGCCCAAACATGGGACGGCTTGCCGACAAATGTGGCAACGTTGGTTGGCTCCCATCCTCCGCCAACCGTGCCACCACACTCATTTACATTTCACTATATAGATTACCCGTTTAGAACTGGTATTTTCGAAGATGCCTTTAAAATAAATAATGGGATATACGAGTTTCTTTTTAAAGATGCTTTAATAGACGTATACGATTTGCAGTCATTCCAAGATGATGAATTTTGTTGGTCTTTTGCTACTACAGATCAGACGGTTGTGCTGGCGGCTCTTAATGTAGGTGAAACATTTGACGTCAAATTAAAGAAGCCGTTTAAGAAAATCTTGCACATATCAAAGTATCATTTTCCGCCAGGAGTTCCAAACAGTGGGTATGGACGGTTTCCTATACACGTTTCCGTGGACGAACCCAGACCCGACTGGTTTAGGATAACTACCGCCTACGAACCAGGTGCGAAGAAGAGTGGTTCGAGGTTGCCATTTTTTTTCGGCTTCAAAATATATGGCTTTAGAAATGAGGATAACCGCCCTATATGGCGAAAATTTCTTTCAGACGCTGCAATTTATGCTCAGTCAAGAGACTGGGGAACAGCATTGGTTCATGTGGCATTTGCATTAGAGTCATTTATCGACACAAAATTGATGTGTATTTACAAGAAGTCAGACCTTCCGGATAGCTACCAAAATCATTTGCTTCGTGTAGGAGAAAAACGGGAAGAGTTTCACGCTTTATTGCATAGACGAATGACGAAAAATGAAATCAACAACCTTTATGAAAAGACAAATATGGCAATATTTCAACTGAGGAACAATATAGCCCATGGAAAAGCAAGCAGAGAATCTATCAGCCCGCATCAGTATGTAACTGGTATAAAGATGGCTGCCGAGTTCATCTGGGATTTAGACATGAACGCAAGACCACAGCTGGTGCCGATTATGTATCAACTAGGTCCATCAAGTTTAATTGACCAGCAATTAATCAAGAATTGTGGATCAAAAAAAATTCTAACAAGTGCATCGAGAGCGACGCGGTAAACCGCGCGCCTCATGCATGGCGTTAACCATTTTCACTTAAAATCTTCACTTTTACACATTTCAAAAACTGCTATTTTAGGGAATAATGAGTATAAACATTAAACGATGAAGGTTTTACCCAAGATTATTTACTCCCGGCCCGATTATTTTGATCACGGGCGTCAGCTTCTAAGCCGGATGGTGAGGTTCTGGCAACAAAGAAAAACCCGAGTGATATAAAGATGGCAATGCAGGCTACTGTGAATGCGAGTGATTTTCCATGCCATAACCCGACAAACCAACGATTGAATTCATCCGCAAGCACAGCTGCCTTTCCACCAATTAGTTCTACGTCATGTACATACTTCTTGGAATTTTCAGGCGTAACCAGATAAGCATTTCCACCTGCTATTTCATAACCCAAAACGCTTTCCGAAGCATTCTCGGCCGTCAAATAAATCCAGATGGAGCTGCTCAAACCAACCAGCAGGATAAAAGCGCTTATGAGGTAGAGGCGTGTTCGCAGATTCATTGTTTTCCACTTCATGTTGCAAGCCCCCTGTTACGCAGATAATTCAGCGTAGAGTTTTTATTCACTCCTAATAGTACTCCGCACCATTGTAACATGCGCCGATGGTGTTTGCTTCAGGAAGAACTTTTCGGGAACACACTAACTGTTCCGAAATGAAATCTATATCGGCGCAGGCAAGGGCATTGCCGCGAGTTTAGGGAGAAAGATATATTCCTTAAAGTGTCGGCTTCATCTACTCAAAAAGCCAAGTGGCACATATCAGCTCTCATTGATTTTAATGATTTTTTCTCTTTCTCTTTTTTCTCTCTTTGCTTTTTTGTATCCTTTAGGATACAATGTAATTATGGTAACCATTCGAGAGACTAAAATATACTCCCGATGGTTTGCCGCTCTGCGCGACCGCAAGGCGCGTGCCCGTATCCAGACGCGCATTGACCGCTTGCAACTCGGCATTCTCGGAGATGTCAAGCCGGTCGGAGAGGGCATTTCGGAACTGCGTATTGATTACGGCCCGGGCTACAGGGTGTATTTTGTGCAGCGGGGCAAGGAGCTGGTGATCCTGCTGGCTGGAGGCGACAAGAGCACGCAGGATAAGGATATTAAAACCGCGTTGGATTTGGCGCGCAACATATAGGAGGTTGTTATGGCACACAAAAAGATTGAAACTCGCCCTTATGATTCGGTGAGATACCTCAAAACCGAGAAAGACATGGCCGCTTATCTGGAGGCCGCTCTTGAGGATGGACACCCGGCGGTAATAGCAGCGGCCTTAGGCAATATCTCCCGTGCCAAGGGCATGACAAAGATTGCCCGTAAAACGGGGCTTGGGCGAGAAAGCCTTTACAAGGCGCTTTCTCCTGATGGCAATCCGGAGTTCACTACAGTGCTGAAGGTAGTTAGAGCGCTGGGTCTGAAAATCCATGTTGAAGCTGCGCATGGGTATTAAACTGGGCAAGGTTAAAGGGATTTTGAACCAATTCCTTAAACTTCTGGAAACCGAAAATCCCTCACCAAAAACTATAGACAAATCTTTAAATTGTAATATAATATTAATAGATTACTTTAAGCTTAAAAGGAGATGAAGATGAGCAAAAAAATAAGTCTCATGGTTATTTTAGCGTTCATGGTTATCGCATTTTCTTCCCTAACCTCATACGGTCAGGATATGGAATTCAAGGAATATAAGGTGTTAAAGGGAGATACCCTCTGGGACATCTCTTCAAAGGAAATAAAAGACCCCTTTCTATGGCCAAAGATATGGAAGGAGAATCCCGACATTAAAAACCCTGACAGGATATTCCCCAGTCAGATGATAAAAATCCCTTTAAGGCTGATTCAAAAAGAGCAAGAGGAAGAAGCCGCTACAGAAAAAGCATCCGCAGTGACAGAAACAGCAAAGGCAGAGCCTAAAAAAGAAGAGCAGCTAAAACCCGTTGAAAGAAAAATAGAGCCTGTCAAGAAAAATTATCTTGCTGATGAGAATCTCATAATATCAAGCGGGTATATTACAGATTATATCGCTAAAGAAATAAAGAGCGTCGGGAAAGTAACAGGATCCCCTTCCGGAAAAACGCTTTTTGGCGATAATGATTTCATATACCTAAAAACAGATTCTGATTCAAATACAGGCGAGAGATTCTATATCATACGCCCAACCGCCCTTGTAAGGCATCCGAAAACCGACAAGAAAATCGGCTCTCTTATTGCTGTGGTTGGCATCGCAGAGATAACAGGGAAAGAAAACAGCTTTACAAAGGCAAAAATCACAAGGTCTTACGGTGACATACGCGTAGGAGACCTGCTTGATACATTCCACGAAGTTGAACCGATAATAGAAACAGATGCGCCGAGAAAACCTGACATCAGCGGCTTCGTCATTGCAGCTCATCAATTAAGGATTATAACAGGCGCCATGGACATAGTGTTTATTGATAAGGGCAGTAATGACGGTCTTGAGATTGGGGACATCCTGGGAACAACAGCTGTTGATAAATTTACCAATTCCAGAACTACAGGGGCAATCCGGATTATAAGCCTAAAAAGCTCAACAGCGACTGCAATCGTAAAGAAAAGTGAATCTGCAATAAGAATCGGGGATGAGGTGAGCGGGCTGAAGTAAATTTTATGTGCTTAGTATTTTAAGCGCTTTAAGTCTGCTTGGATGTTTGAGTTTTCTCAATGCCTTTGCCTCTATCTGGCGGACTCTCTCTCTTGTTATTGACAGATGCCTCCCGACTTCTTCAAGCGTATGATCTCTGTCTGCTCCAATCCCGAATCTCATCCTGATGACTCTTTCTTCTTTTGGTGTAAGGGTTTTCAGTATCTGCTGCATCTGCTCGGATATTTCATTCCTTTCAGCATCAGAATAAGGAGACGGACTGTTTTTATCTCCAATAAAATCTTCAAGTTCTGTATCTTCATCTCCGACCGGAGTTTGGAGAGCAATAGGATCCTGTATCGCCCTAAAGACCTCTTCCACCTTCCTTGTCGGCACTATAAGTTTCTTGGCAATCTCCTCATTGGTGGGTTCTCTTCCAAGCTGCTGCGTAAGTTCTCTTGAGGCTTTTGTAACCCTGTTATAAAATTCCATCATGTGAACAGGCACTCTTATGGTCTTTGTCTGGTCAATAAGCGCCCTTGTTATCGCCTGTCTTATCCACCATGTAGCATATGTGCTGAACTTGAAGCCTTTTTCGTATTTAAATTTATCAACAGCCTTCATAAGGCCGATATTGCCTTCCTGTATGAGGTCAAGAAGCGGAAGACCTCTGCCGACATAATTTTTGGCTATGTTAACAACCAATCTGAGATTGCGCGTAATGAGCTCGTTTTTTGCTTCCAACATGAGCGCTTTTGCCTTTGATATGCGGCTCCACAGATCTTTAAATTCATCTGCCTTTATTCCGATTTCTGCTTCTATTTTTCTATATTCCAGCTGCACATCTTTTGCAATTGCCTCAAGCTTTTCTGTGTTTATCCCCTTCTTCTTCTTTTCACTAATTGTTTTCTTCAGTTCCCTTAACGAGCTGCCCTTGGGGAGTTTCTTATCAATTACAGCGATCTGCCTCGTCAGCTCTTCCAGCCTGTTGATGGTTCTCAAGAGCAATTCGTCTGCCCTTTCCTCCTCTGAAATAGGCTCTTCTTCCTCTTCGGGCAGCGCCTCGCCATTTTTATAAATAGGCAGGGAGGATACTATTGCCTTTATTATTTCTTTGCCCTCTTCAAGTTTTTTGGCAAGCTCGGTTTCTTCGTACCTGGTAAGTATTGATATATCACCCATGGAATGAAAATAAGCCTGAACAAGATCTTCTGTTTTTTCGTACTCTTCGACCTCTTCTTCTATTTCCTCTTCAGGCAGGGCAAATTCTTCATTATCTACAACCTTCACTCCCATATCGTGAAGAAGGTCCATCAGGTCTTCTAATTCATCAGGGGAAAAAAATTCGGAAGGAAGCGCTTCGTTTATCTCGTCATAGGTAAGAACTCCTCGTCTCTTACCAATTTCAAGTATTTCTTCAAATATATCTCTTTCTCTCATCTTCTTGTCACATATATCAGGATATTTGAAACAGAGCGCGTGTTTTTAGGCACCTGCTCTATTTCAAATCTCTCTGATTTTTTAAAATGGTCTTGCTTAAATTCTACTCTTTTAAAAGAATTTGACAAGGGGGGATTAAAACTATTTTGTCTAACAGTTTCTATCCCTAAACTTTGACAACAGAAAGAAATTAAAAATAAGGGTCAAGCCTCACGGTCTATTAGTACTGGTCAGCTGAATGCATTACTGCACTTACACTTCCAGCCTATCAAAGTGGTAGTCTACCACAGACCTTTAGTCCCGATTACTCGGGAGGGAGACCTAATCTTGGGGTGGGCTTCACACTTAGATGCCTTCAGCGTTTATCCCTTCCTGACATAGCTACCCGGCATTGCCATTGGCATGACAACCGGAACACTAGAGGTCCGTCCATCCCGGTCCTCTCGTACTAAGGACAGCTCCCCTCAAGTCTCCTCCGCCCACAACAGATAGGGACCGAACTGTCTCACGACGTTCTGAACCCAACTCTCGTACCGCTTTAATCGGCGAACAGCCGAACCCTTGGGACCTACTTCAGCCCCAGGATGCGATGAGCCCACATCGAGGTGCCAAACCTCCCCGTCGATATGGACTCTTGGGGGAGATAAGCCTGTTATCCCCGGAGTACCTTTTATCC
>JAHILQ010000056.1 GCA_018896985.1 Nitrospinota bacterium | reverse complement strand
TGATTCATAGATGATTCCGATAACTCCGATAGGCACGCGCATCTTTCCGACAACCATCCCATTGGGCCTCTGCCACATTTTTATCACTTCTCCCACAGGGTCGGGAAGCGCTGCAACCTCAATCAATCCCTGCGCCATCTCATTTATGCGCTTGTCATTCAGGGCAAGCCTGTCTATCATCGCCTTTGAAAGCCCTTTCTTCTCTGCAAAGGCAATGTCTTTCTTGTTTTCCTTTATAAGTTCTGCTCTTCGTTTTTTAAGCGCATCAGCCATCTTTAAGAGCGCATTGTTCTTTTCTTTAGAGGATGCCTTTGCAAGCGCCCTTGCGCCCTCTTTAGCTGCCTTCGCCTTTTTCAGAATATAAGCCTTAATATCCATCTCTCCTCCGGATTTTTATATTCGCAGTTTCAGAAAGTTCTTAAGAAGAGTTTTTCCGACTTTTGTAAGTATTGACTCGGGATGAAACTGCACCCCTTCCACTATAAACTCCTTATGCCTCACCCCCATTATCTCATCCTGCTCAGTCCATGCAGTAATCTCAAGGCAGGAAGGCAAGGTTTCTTTCTTAATAATAAGCGAGTGGTATCTTGTTGCCTCAAATGGATTGGGCAGTCCTTCATATATTGTCTTTCTGTCGTGGTATATCATGGATGTTTTTCCGTGCATGAGCCTCGGCGCCCTTATTATGTCTCCGCCGAATGCAGCTCCGATTGCCTGATGCCCTAAACATACGCCGAGGATAGGAATCTTGCCTGCAAAGTATTTTATTACATCAACAGAAACTCCCGCCTCTTTAGGTGTGCAGGGTCCCGGAGAAATGACAATCCTTTCAGGGTTTAATTCTTCAATATCTTTTATCGTAACCCTGTCATTCCTGAACACCTTTATATCCTCTCCAATTTCCCCGAGATGCTGGACGAGGTTATAAGTAAAAGAATCATAGTTGTCTATCATCAAAAGCATAAACTTCCTCTTGGTGAAAGCAGGATATGATATTTGAGCGGTTTTATCCCGAAAGCTTTCGGGATACCTCGGAGTCCCGATTTATCGGGACGAGAATGAGCGAAGATATTATATCCTGCTTTAATATGCATACCTTAACCCAGCCCTCTCTCCGCCATCTCCACTGTCTTCATCATCCCCATTGCCTTGTTCACTGTCTCAGTGTATTCCCTCTCAGGCACTGAATCAGCTACAATCCCTGCGCCTGCCTGAACATAAACCTTCCCATCTTTCATTATAAGCGTTCTTATCGTGATACATGTATCCATGTTCCCTGAATAGCTGAAATATCCCACAGCGCCGGCATAGGGCCCCCTCTTTATCGGCTCAAGTTCATCTATAATCTCCATTGCCCGAACCTTCGGAGCGCCTGTCACTGTTCCTGCCGGAAAACATGCCCGAAGCACATCAAACGCATCAAGCCCGTTAACAAGATTTCCCTCAACATTAGACACCATATGCATCACATGGCTGTATCTTTCAACAGCCATCAATTCTGTTACCTCAACAGAGCCTTTCTCGGCAACCCTGCCGACATCATTCCTTCCGAGGTCAACAAGCATTATATGCTCTGCCATTTCTTTCGGGTCTTTCTTAAGTTCTTCTTCAAGAGCCTTATCCTCCGTCTCTGTTTCTCCCCTTTTCCTTGTGCCTGCAATAGGCCTCAGCACTATCTTTTTATCCTCAAGCCTTACAAGTATCTCAGGAGATGAGCCGACAATCTCTGTGTCTCCTGTGTCAATGTAATACATATAAGGAGACGGATTAATCACACGCAGCGCACGGTAAACATCAAACGGGTCAACATCAGATTTTCTCTCAAACCTCTGAGAGATCACAACCTGAAATATATCGCCTGCCGCAATATATTCTTTTGACTTAAGCACAGCCTCCTCAAAAGCCTCTTTCGTCTTAAAACTTGATGCGAATTTCTGTTGCTTAGTGTTTTTTGTTTTAACTTTTAACTTTAAACGTTTAACTCTAAACTTTCTTAGTCTTTCTACTATGTCTTCTATCTTCTCCACTGCCTCTTTATACGCCTTTGCAGGGCTTTTCCCGTCTACATGCACGTTAGAGACAATCTTTATCTTCTGCTTAAGGCTGTCAAATATGAGCATCGTGTCAGCAAGCATAAAGAACATATCGGGCAGATCAATGCCGGGTTTTTTGCTGTCAGGAACCCGCTCAAAAAATCTGACCATGTCATATCCCATATATCCGACAAGACCTCCTGAAAATCTCGGAAGCCCCGGGACATCAACAGGCTTGTAAAGAGCTATCTCTTTTTTAAGCGCATCCACAGGGTCATCTGCCTCAAATACAACCGGCTTTCTGCCTCTTTCTCTTAT
>JAHILQ010000055.1 GCA_018896985.1 Nitrospinota bacterium | reverse complement strand
TTATTATCGCTGCTTTATCAGACATTTTCCTGTTTTAAAAATATCATATATTGACAAAGAGTGTCAATTAACAGCCATTCCACCTCGTTTAACTACTTGCATCTGAATTCAAAAATCAAATTCCTATAGCAGTTTAAGACCGCTTTCTTTATGCAGAGATACCTCCATCTGTAAAAATATTGACAATTTATAGGCATTTCTATTAATATGTCTAATTCTTTATGTCCACACGGACTTAACTTTAAGAAAATTCTTTTAAAGAACATTAATGGAAGGTGCGTAAATGAAAACCAAGTTTGCTAAAAAAACTGATATTGAGTATAAGTGGTATCTCGTAGATGCCAAAGACGCAGTTCTCGGAAGGCTTGCTGTAAAAATTGCTGTCTGCCTGCGCGGTAAAAACAAGGCTATATTTACCCCGAACGTAGACACAGGTGATTTTGTAGTTGTCGTGAATGCCGAAAAGGTCAGGACAACAGGCAAAAAGCTTGACGATAAAATTTATTACCATCACTCAGGATACCCCGGCGGCATAAAAGCCAAAACGCTCAGAGAACGTCTTTCCAAAGAACCCGAAAAGGTTATAAGCGACGCTGTATGGGGAATGCTTCCTAAAAACAGACTCGGAAGGGCAATGCTCAAAAAGCTCAAGGTGTATAAAGGAAGCGCACATCCGCACGCTGCCCAGAAACCTGAAATCTTACAATATAAGGAGTTTTAAATGGCTGAAATAAAATACAATGCTACAGGACGCAGGAAGTCCTCTATTGCAAGGGTAAGCATGTACCCCGGCAACGGCCGTATGGTTGTAAATGAAAAACCTCTTGACTCGTATTTCGTCCGCGAGACTCTGCGGATGATGATAAGACAGCCCCTTGAGCTAACAGGGATGTCAGGCAAATACAACATAACCGCAACAGTTGTAGGCGGCGGCCTTTCAGGACAGGCAGGAGCGCTCAGGCACGGAATTTCACGGGCAATACTCTCAATAGACAACGACCTCAGGCTGAAACTTAAGAAAGAAGGCTTCTTAACTAGAGACCCCAGAGAAACAGAGAGAAAGAAATACGGGCAAAAGGGCGCAAGAAAGAGATTCCAGTTCTCGAAGAGATAACATCGTTATAGCGTTGAGCGTTATGGCGTTATAGCGTAACAATAATATAATAAATGGTATAATTCCATAACGCAATGAACGCACAACGCTATAAACGCTATAACGAATTATGCTAAAGGCAGCTATTTGCGGAGGCAGCGGTTATACGGGAGGCGAACTTATCCGCCTTCTTTCAAACCATCCCAGTGTCAAAATAACTGCGGTAACCTCAGAAAAATCATCAGGCAAAACCGTAAGCGATTTATTCCCTCATCTGAGCAATCACTCAAATCTGACATACGAACCATTAGACAAAGAAAAACTTCTGAAAAAGGCTGACATCTTTTTTCTTGCATTGCCGCATGCCGCCTCGCAGAGCGCGGTGGATTTTTTCTTCAGGCATGGGAAAAAAGTTATAGACCTCTCCGCTGATTACAGGCTAAAGTCTGCTGAAATATACGAGGAGTGGTATAAGACTCCGCACAAATTTCATGGAACACTGAAAAGGGCTGTATATGGACTGCCTGAACTGTACAGGGCGAAAATTGCGAAATCATCTCTCATAGCAAACCCCGGCTGTTATCCAACAGGAGCGATTCTCGGACTTTATCCTGCTATGAAGACCCGTCTCATAGATGCAGATTCTATCGTTATAGATTCAACATCAGGAACAACAGGCGCAGGCAGAAACGCTGATGCCGCATTCTCATTCTGTGAAATCAATGAAGGATTCAAGGCTTACTCAGTTGCATCACACAGGCACACGCCTGAGATAGAGCAGGAACTCTCTGCTATTGCTCATAAAGATGTAAAGGTTAATTTCACGCCTCATCTTGGGCCTTATGACAGGGGGATACTAACAACCATCTACTCAAAATTAAAAAAGAAGGCGGATACAAGAGCGATTCTTGATACTTACAAAAAGGTCTTTGCAAAAGAGCCGTTTATAAGGGTGCTTGCTGAAGGCAAATTCCCGAATGTTAAAAATGTCCGGGGGACAAACCTCTGCGACATCGGGCTTGCTGTAAACAATAGGACAAACACCCTCATCATTGTCACTGCAATTGACAACTTGATGAAAGGCGCCTCAGGGCAGGCAGTGCACAACATGAATATCATGATGGGGTTTAAGGAAACCGAAGGGCTGAAAAACACAGCACTATTCCCTTAAAAAGCCATTCAAATTCCGCAACCCTCTTTCCCAAAATCTCCTTGACAATAAAATCAACTATGTAATAAGATTATCCCAATACCTTTATGAACCTGTGAGGCAATAATAATGGGATAATAACAGTCAGAAAAGATTCCTCAAATGTAACAGTGGCATTCCGCTACAATCCTGAATACGTTGAAAAGGTCAAAACCATTCATGGCCACAGATGGCATCCCGCTGAAAAACACTGGAGCTTTCCTAATGACAATGGAACTCTTGAAAAAATCTTAGAAGTCTTTAAAGGCGAGGAAATACAAATAGACCTCGCCCTGCGGGGGACTGTCCCAGATTTACGGATGAAGCTAAGCGGAGTCGTAGAATCGGGACTGTCCCAGCCGTTTAAGCATGTCATTGCGAGGAGCAAAGCGACGAAGCAATCTCAGGATAACCCCTCTTTGGCAAAGAGGGGCGTGGGTCGCCTCGTCGACTCGCCTGAGGCGAGGAGATTTTCTGACAAAAAATTATCTGCAACACCCTTCAATGACTTAAAAAGAGAACTCCTCTCAAGAAAATACAGCTACAGAACCGTAAAAGGCTATCTCTATTACAATCGTAACTTTTTAACTCATAGGTAAAGAACCCGATCGCATTAATGACAGCGATATAAAGGATTATCTCCTTCACCTTGCAGAAGAAAGACAATCAGCAACTTCAACACTTAATCAGGCTATTAACGCCCTCAAGTTTTATTATGGAACAATGCTGAAAAAGAAATTCGTATACGAGGTCAAAAGACCCCGCAAAGATAAAAAACTGCCCGTTGTTCTCAGCAAAGAAGAAGTTGCAAAAATTATATCATCTGTTGATAATATCAAACATCGGGCGATATTGATGCTGGTCTATTCTGCAGGGTTAAGAGTTGGCGAAGTAGTAAGATTGAAGCCAGAAGATATTGACAGCAAGCGAATGCTAATTCATATTAAAGGCTCTAAAGGCAGGAAGGATCGTTATACATTGCTTTCCGAGAAAACATTAGAAGTCCTTAGAGCATACTGGAAGAAATATAAGCCTGAGAAGTGGCTATTCGGCGGTGCAAGAGAGGGGAGATACCTTTCGATAAGAAGTGTTCAGAAGATATTTGAGCAAGCATGTAAAAGAGCAGGCATAAGAAAAGAAATAACAATACACGGCCTTAGACACAGCTTCGCCACACACCTATTAGAGGGTGGAACAGATTTGCGTTATATACAGGAATTGTTAGGACATAAAGACAGCAAGACTACGGAAATATATACTCATGTAAGCACACAAAGCTTGGGCAAGATCAAAAGTCCACTGGATAGTATAGACCTGAAAGAAGGAGGTGGTGACTGACAAGAATTGTCAGGAGGAGAAATTCTGGCATCTCAGCCAGAATCGGGATAAACGAAACAGGTTCGTCTACAACCCCATTTTCGGGGGGATATACGAACCTATTACACTTATGAACAAGTTATATGACATGCCGTCTAATACTAAATTAGGTGTCAAATAAACTTAGGAGATGAACATGCATCAAAAACCAGAACAGCTATATCTTGATTTAATGAAGAAAACACTTTCATTTACTTTGTGGCCAGAACCACCATTACCAATTACAACTTTCTACATAAGATCACCTGTTAAGAGATTCTTGGTTTCAGCCATTTCGAAAGTCCTAGACAAAAGAAAATTGCTGCTTGTCCAGAAAAGAGATTTCTCACAAAGCCAAAGGATAGAAGGGAGGGTATGGCCAGTATATGCTGATACAATGATTGGGCTTAAACGTCTCGATAATTTGCAATATTGCGTTGAGACAGTCTTAAGAGAGGGAGTAGAAGGACATTTAATTGAAACAGGGGCCTGGAGAGGAGGTGCATGCATTTTTATGCGTGCTGTTCTTGCTGCCTATGGAATAGCGAATCGTAAAGTATTTGTTGCTGATTCTTTCGAAGGGTTGCCTAAACCAGATGATAGGAAGTATCCCGCCGATAAAGGTGATAAACATCATATCCATACCTACCTTGCTGTTTCCAAGGAAGATGTTGAAAATAACTTTAGGAAATATGGTCTGCTGGACGATCAGGTAGTGTTTCTAAAAGGATGGTTTAAGGACACACTTCCAAATGCACCGATAGAAAAACTTTCAATTCTTCGTCTTGATGGAGATATGTATGGTTCGACCATGGAATCTTTGGAGTATTTATATCCGAAATTATCAAATGGTGGCTTTTGTATTATAGACGATTACGCACTGCGAGGCTGCCAAATGGCCGTGGATGACTACAGATCGAAACATCAGATTAATTCAGAAATGAAAGAAATCGATTGGACTGGTAGATACTGGAGAAAAGAATAACAAACACCTAACAAACCACAGTACCTGACCACTATTCCGTTGCGCTCCATAGCGGGGGGGAATTTTATCTTTATGTAATGATTATTGGAGATTGGGCAATGAAAAAGACAGGGGACGGCACGTCATATAACACGGTGTATACGGTTCGCTACGCTCACCCAAATTGCTTCGCTTCACTCCGCAACTTCGCATACACCGAAAACGATGAACAAAATCGCTCGCTTCGCTCGCTATTTTGTTCATCGGACGCCGGGGCTTACGCCCCTTGATGGGCTTCGTATTCGCTCGCTTCGCTCGCGACTTCGCCCATCTGCGGGGTTGGCGGTTTCGCTCCGCTCACCCAAAGGGTGCGCAAAGCGAACCCCTTCGCCAACCCCGGCGTCCGTTAGTTGCAATTGCAGGCAAGAGAAAGGAGATAATTATGCGAAAATTATCATTGTTAAGCGGTTTCATATTCCTTATTTTTTTATTGATGTCTTGTGGGCAAAAACTTACAGAAAATCTTGCAATGGAGTCTATAAGAAAAGCTAAGGGTTATCCAAAACTTGTTAGTACCACATTAATAGATGTAGAGCCAAATTCACCAATAGGCCAGGAAATTTCAAGATTGGTGGAAGAAAGATATATGTTACCTCAGAAGTCGTATTGGACAGGTTTTGAAATAACAGAAAAAGGTAAAAATATAGTCAGTAAATGTGTGTGGAACTCTTTCTACCAATACTACGAAGTTTGTACTTTTTTCACTCACAAAGAAGATATTTCCAAAATAAAGAAAATACTAACTGACAGCAAGGCAGGGAGCATGTCCCTTTAGTTGTTGAAGTAGGAAGCGACCTCGATTAAACTATTTCATCCAAAAATTCATTTAAAGGAGGTCGCTTCTATGAGTAAAAGATACCGCAAGATGGCAAAAAAGGCAAATGGAAAGATAAGGGAGATAAAGGAGGGGCAGGTCATATTGGAGATGCCTCTACCTATAGCTGATGTGCTTAGGGGAATACCTGAGGCAGTTGAGGGATTATCACAGGAGGTGGGGCTGATGCTTATTGGAGCAGTGATTGAGTCGGAATGCCAGCAGATAGCAGGCAGGAAAGACGCAAAGAACCCTCTAAGGACAGCCAACTGGTGGGGAAGCCAACTCAGCCCTGTGTATTACGATAGACAGAAGGTCTTGATAGACCGTCCTCGACTCAGGGGTAAAGACAATAAGGAGATACAGCTAAACACATATAAGGCGTTCCAGAACCCCAAGAAGATGAAGCAGACCGTAATGAAACAGATGGTATTGGGAATATCGAGCCGCAACTATGAAGAGGCGATAGATTCCTTTGTAAGCGGCTATGGGATAAAGAAGTCAAGCATAAGCAGGCATTTTATAAAAGCAACGGCAGAGCAGATGAGGGAGTTCATGGAGAGGGAGCTTTCGGGATTGGAACTCTGTGCAATATTTATAGACGGCATAGAGTTCAAGAAGCAGATGCTTGTAGTTGCATTAGGATTGGATAAGACAGGCAAGAAGCATATCCTTGGGCTATGGCAAGGGGCAACTGAGAACTCCACTGTCTGCAGCAATCTGCTGGATGATATTGAGAGACGCGGACTTGATATGGGGGAAGATTACATCTTTGTGCTTGATGGCTCAAAGGCATTGAGGTCGGCAGTAGCAAAGAAGTTTGGCAAGGAAGTCCTTGTGCAGAGGTGTCAGCAGCATAAAAAGAGAAATGTGAGGGATCATCTTCCGCCGGAGCATCAGGAGGCGATAGATGCAAGGATAAGGGCTGCCTATAACATGACAGATTATGATAAGGCAAAGAAGTCGCTGGATTTGACCGTAAGGTATCTGGAGAGGCTAAACCCCTCTGCTGCAGCAAGCCTTAGGGAAGGTCTTGAGGAAACACTTACCGTGCATAAGCTTGGAGTAACAGGGCTTTTAAGAAAGACCCTTTCAACCACAAACCCGATTGAGTCCTGCTTCTCTGTAACCCGCACCATTACTGGACGGGTTAAAAGGTGGAGCGGTGGGGACATGGTTCAGCGTTGGGCGGTGGCTGCCTTCTTAAGGGCAGAGAGGAAGTTCAAGCGTGTGAAAGGTTACAGGGAAATACCAAAACTCACTGCTGCTTTTGGAAATGAGGGACACATCCCATATTTTGATGCCCACAACGGCAGATAACAGAGTGCTTGTCCGCCTCAGCGGATCAGACGAGTCTGAAAATTAAAACCTAAAAGGGTACTTTCGCTATATGTTATAATTTGTTAAACACAGAGAGGAGGAAAATATGAGCAAAGCAGCCATTATTAAAGAGGTGGGGATTTTTACTGATTTTGAAAAGCTTTCAAAAAACCGTAAAAAAGAAGTCGCTGACTTTATCGCCTACCTCAAGGCAAAAGAGGAAATTGAAGCGACAAAGGAAATTCTCAAAGACAAAGATTTTCTGAACAGTATAATGAGAGGAGATGAGGACTTTAAGGCTGGAAGGGTTAAAAGGTGGTCAGAGGTTAGAGAAGATGTATGAAGTCCTTATCTCTCACGAAGCAGAAAAGTATTACAAAAGACAAGATAAAGACACCAAACGAAGACTAAATAACTGCATTGATAATATCAGCAGAGAACCGCTTTCTGGTCCTCATATCAAAAGATTACATGGTGAACTTGAAGGTAAATACCGTTATGAAATGGGCGCTTTCAGGATAGTCTATGAGGTCATTGTCAAAGACAAGACTGTTGAAATAAAATCAATCGGAGGCAGAGGAGATGTTTATAAACGATAGTGTATTTTCTGCCCGCAACGCCAGATAACAGAGTGCTTGAGGCTAACACCCAAAGGCTATGCCCTTCTCAAGCACTCAAACCGTTACCTCACTATCTTCATACTTATATCAACTGCGGTTGCTGAATGAGTTAAGGCGCCTATTGAGATTAAATCCACGCCTGTCTCTGCAACTTCTCTGACATTGTCAAGAGTGACATTCCCTGACGCCTCAAGGATTACATCTTTCTTCGAGGTGCGGACAATATTTACAGCCTCTTTCATATCCTGGATAGACATGTTGTCAAGCATCACAATGTCAGAGCCTCCTTCTACAGCCTCTTTCAGGTCATTGAGGTTTTCCACCTCGACCTCAATCTTTGCAAGATGATGCCCTTCACTTGCAAGACGCAGCGCCTCTGTTATGCTTCCGACAGCCTCGATATGGTTGTCCTTTATCAATATGCCGTCAAAAAGCCCGAACCTGTGATTGTTTCCTCCTCCGACTCTCACAGCATACTTTTCCATAAACCTCAGCCCCGGTGTCGTTTTCCTGGTATCCACAATCTTTGTCTTGAGTCCTTTAACTTTTTCTACGAACATATTTGTAAGCGTGGCTATGCCTGACAGGCGCTGAAGTATATTGAGGCTGACCCTTTCCCCTGAAAGCAGGACCTTTGTCCTTCCTGAGACCTCAGCGATAACATCTCCTTTCATCACCTTGGAGCCGTCATTGATAAAAACATTAAATCTCACTTCCCGATCTAAAAAGCTAAAAACTTCTTTTATGAAAGGAATGCCGGCAACAACAAAATTACCTTTTGCTATTATTAATGCCCTTGATTCACTATCTTCAGGTATAAGAAATGCAGTCGTAATATCGCCGTTTCCTATATCCTCTTCAAGCGCTATGCGGATTATTTCTCTGACGCTGTGTGGTATTTTCATATCCTATCTCTTTCTGAACAGAGAAAAGAGCCCCCACACGCCTCCAAAAACAGCTCCCATGGCAACAGCCGCACGCCAGTCAAACAGTGTGGTTACATTGCCTTCAACGTTATTGGCAATCATCAGGACAGATGCGCTGTTCTTAACCTTGATATTCATAGCAGCCATAACACCAACTGCGCTCTTATTGGAAACCGCTTCCTCTTTTGACACGACCATGGGAGACAGGGAGAAATTAAGCGCTATATTGTTCCCTGCGGTTACCGCGCTTATGCTCTGGTTCAGGCTCACGTCATTGCCTCTGATAATACAGGCAGCGCCCTGCGTAACTTCAATCCTGTCGCCGTCAATGCTCAGGGCTCCTACCTGCTGCATCTCAATATG
>JAHILQ010000054.1 GCA_018896985.1 Nitrospinota bacterium | reverse complement strand
GTGCCAGAGATCTTTGGATACACCGGCACTCTGAATCCCCATGCCATTGACATGGACTGAATCATCTTTGCAACCGCTTCCTCAATAGAGTACTTTGTCTGGTGTGTGGGAGGCGATGCGAGGTCAACAAACTGCGGCACGCCTCTTATGCTGGCTATGAGTTTCAATACCTTTTGAGCCATCAGAAGTCCGCCATCGCCTGGTTTAGCGCCCTGGCCGTATTTTATCTCTATAGCAGCAGGGTCTTCGACCATGTGGGGGAGGGCATGAATTATCTCATCCCATCCAAAATAACCTGATGCAATCTGAATGATAAAGTATTTCAGATATTTTGATTTCAGAAGTCTCGGCGGCATTCCGCCTTCACCTGAGCACATTACAACAGGCATGCCCTCGACTTCATTAAGGTACGCAACACCCATCGCAAAGCCTTCCCATGCCGGAGGTGAAAGCGCACCGATTGACATGCTGCCGATCATTATCGGATATATCTCACGGACAGGCGGAATGAATTTTGCGCTGTCCTTGTTCACGGAGAGTTTGTTATTTTCAATCTTCAACGGAAGCTCTTCAGGAGGAAGTATCCTTCCCAAAAGAGTCCTTACGCGAAATTCATGTCTGCCTGCATCGAGCGCAGGGTCAGTAAGCATTGAGATTCTTGTGAACTTGAGCCTGTCCAGAGTTGAGATAGCCGGGTCGTTTCTCCTTCCGCCTCTCTTGTATCCCTCTCCGCCTTTATTTTTGTAGTGGAGGAATTTGTTCTGAGGGTTAAATTCAGGCTCTATTGCCTCATTAGGGCATACTAAAGTGCATGTTCCGCAGCCTGTACAATATCTTTCCATATCAGTTACCTGCTCAACAAGCTGGATAATCTTTCTCTCTGTTTTTGGAGAAGGCACAGGCCCTTCAGACTGCACATATCTCTGGACTTTGACAGTTGCCTCAATAGCATTAACAGGGCATACTGCTGTGCATTTGCCGCACCTTTTGCACCTGTCGTCGCGCCAGCGGATTATGTACGGGAATTCTCTTAATGAGAGCTGATGGTTATGATCCAGTCTTAACCCTGAAGCTGGTTCCATACCTTAACCTCCTCTGCTCCGGGTGAAACAACCACCATATCATATTTCATCGGGAAGATATCCTTTGATTTATCTCTCTTCGAGACAGCCCTGTCAATTCCACATTCCTCTGACATAAGCGCATATTTTCCTTTAACGCCTGCAACTACACCGGGACGAAGTTTCTTTGAGTCCTGCACCATAAAGCATGTCCCATCAGGTGTGAATCCGATAACCATGTTTGGCCCGTCTATACAAAGCGGCCGCAGTGACTGTTTGATAAGCCTAAGCGCTCCGCTGTCTTTTCTGTTTTCTATCTCTGATGCCTTAAGCGGTGTAATTACGTCCTTGTAATAGCTGAGGGGAAAATTCAACTGTCTTGCTGTATAGTGAAGTATATGAGTGAAAACCTCGCTGTCGCTGTTATAACCCATGTATCCGGGGAATCCCCTGCTCATCAGAAACTCTCTGATTGGAACAAATGCAGTATTTTCACCGTTTGTCATTGAACAATAACCCTGAATAAAAAACGGATGGCATGCGTAAAGATATATCTGGTAGTTTGTATTCTGCCTGCCCTGCGCAAATATGATCTTTGCCTTTAAATCGTTTCTGTCAAGTCCAAAAAATTCGCCGAGTTCAAGAGGGTCGCCGACTTCTTTTAAGGTGATAACATCAGGGTAAAAAGAGAACACAAAGATTGATTCATCAGGCTCGCCGATATTTCTGAGGGCAAGCCGTGTATTCATTAAAAGGTCTTCTTTCTCCTCTGCAGATTTGTCTTTGTAGGCGGCAGGATATTCATAGACTCTTGCAAAATAGTGATCGCGCGGCACTATTCCTTTAACTGTTTTTATCTTTGGATTCCATATATGCTCAAGCCTGAATCCCTTTTTTTTCATATAATCATTAACAACCTCTATCCCCTTTTTAGAGCAGATGCCTGATAGTATCGGATATGCTTTTAACTCCTCAAATTCACCGCCGAGGTTTTTAAGGGTAAGTCCAAGACCCGAGCCGTCATGCCCTTCTTTCATCGTCTCAAGGGCGAGGATATTCTCCATTGGAGAGAAGTATTTATTTGACGTTATAGCAGATAGTCTACACATTGTTTGTTCCTCCAAGAGTATCAAAGTGTCAAAGTGTCAGTGTCAGTAACTTTTCAACTTTTCAACTTCTGCTCTGTTGCTCTACTGCTCTACATTCGCATCTGCTTTGGTATCAGACGCCAATGTAACGGTAACCGTTTGCCGTTTATTTATAATAAAAGTTTTTTACTACATTTGTCAAAAAGCCCGTAGCACCCAAATCCCGATTTAGAAATTGTCATTGCGAGTGAAACGAAGCAATCTCAAGCTTTTGCAGAAAGATTGCCACGAACCCTTCAGGTTCTCGCAATGACAGGCAAAACAAGGCATTAAAAAGTTATAACTAATTCAAATTACTTTTTTCTTTTCTAAACAACAAACCTGCAACTTATCCAACAAAATTGTATCAACTTACAAAGATGTAGCAAACTTAATCCAGAGAACTCCTTATAAATCAATAAGTTATATGTTGGCATGGTTCTGGCAATAGTCTATACAGTAAACAGCAAACAGACAGGCATTGCCTGGAAAATAAAATCAGGAGGTGTTGAGATGAAAGGTTTAAAGGTTTTGGTTTTAACAATGATGTTACTTGTAGTTTCGGCAAGCATTGTCTATGCAGAGGATAAGGTTACTGGCAGCGCGTCTATTGGTGTGTTCAACAAGTATGTATTCAGAGGGTATGAGTTTAGCTCAAAGAGCATTGTAGTTCAGCCTGCTGTTACTGTTTCCTATAAAGGTTTTTCAGCAGGCTTCTGGGGAAATATTGACAGTAATGAACATACAACACAGTCTTTTGCCGGTTCTCCAAATAGGCTTGGTGAGAGCTTTAATGAGGTGGACCTGACATTGAGTTACACATACTCCATTGGCAGATTGGGACTAACAGGTGGTTATATCTATTACGGCACAAAGTATGCCCCTGAAACAGAGGAGCTGTTTTTAAGTGCAGGCTATGATGTCATAACAAAGCCGACACTGACAATTTATCGTGATATAACATCATTCCCAGGCACATATATAAATCTCTCACTGTCTTACTCGGAGAAGATTTATAAAGATGTAACCCTTGATCTCGGTGCATCTGCAGGATACTTCGCCGGGGATGATGATGCCTTTAGAACAGAAGGCGGCACTGGCAAGAAATACAGGGCATTCCATGACGGCATGGTAAAGGCGGGTTTTACAATACCTGTGGCAAAGAATTTATCGCTCCAGCCCGTTGCACAATACTGGGTTCCTTTGTCTGACAATGCAAAGAAACACGGCTATAATCCCAACGGACACATTGACGATACATTTGTAACAGGGCTTAACCTAACATTTAACTTTTAGTAGAAAATTTTTGTGGAGGTAAAAATGAAACGATTAGTAAGCATATTAATATTAATGAGTTTACTGGGTTTTGCAGGCATTGTGTATGTGTATGCTGAAGAGACAACCCCTCCTGCATCACCTGTGGCTGAACAGGCGATTTCGGCAGTTCCTGAAGAGGTTTCACCGTCTCCGCCGAAAATAGACACAGGAGACACCGCTTGGATGATTGTTGCAACCGCGCTTGTCATGCTCATGACAATCCCGGGTCTGGCGCTCTTCTACGGAGGGCTTTCAAAACGCAAAGACACTCTTAACACTATTGCCATGCCCTTTGTAACATTCTGCATAGTGAGTTTCCTGTGGGTTATTTACGGATACACATTTGCATTTGGGACGGACGTTGGCGGTATTATCGGAGACGCGGGAAAACTCTTTCTCTCTGGCGTAACTGTTAATAGTCTTTCAGGCACTATCCCGGAGTTTATATTCGTCGTCTTCCAGTTGACATTTGCTGCAATCACTGTTGCCCTTGTGAGCGGCGCGTTTATTGAGAGGCTAAAGTTTTCTGCATGGGTGATATTCTGTATCCTCTGGTTTACGCTGGTATATGTGCCTGTTGCCCACTGGGTATGGGGAGGCGGATTCCTTGCAAAATGGGGCGCACTGGACTTTGCAGGCGGAACAGTTGTCCATATCAATGCAGGTATTGCAGCGCTTGTCGGAGCGCTGGTTTTAGGGAAAAGGCGAAATATGACGCTTATCCCTAACAATTTAACTTTAACTGTTTTAGGCGCTGGGCTTTTATGGTTTGGCTGGTTTGGATTCAATGCAGGTTCAGCGCTTGCAGCAAATGGATTGGCAGGGGCGGCATTTATCAATACCAACACTGCTGCGGCAGTTGCGGCAGTTGCATGGATGATAGTGGAATGGCTGCATTCCAAAAAACCAACAGTTTTAGGTCTTGCATCTGGGGCTGTTGCAGGCTTGGTTGCCATAACTCCGGCAGCAGGTTTTGTAAACATCAGCGGCGCTATTTTCATAGGTCTTGCAGCAGGTATTGCATCATTCTTCTCTATTGCAGTGGTGAAGGCTAAGCTCGGCTATGATGATACCCTTGATGCATTTGGAATACACGGAGTTGCAGGGACGCTCGGCGCAATACTCACAGGCGTATTTGCTGACCCATCAGTAAATGAACTTGGTAAGGGGCTTCTTTATGGAAATCCCGGACAGTTATGGATACAGCTTATAGCCGTCGGCGTTACCATAGTATATGCGGCGGTTGTTACTGCGATTATCTTTATGATAATCAAGGCATTTGTTGGGCTGAGGGTTGATGTGGAAGACGAGACTGAAGGGCTTGACGAGAGCCAGCACGGTGAAAAGGCGTATAATTTATAAAAACAGTGAATAGTGTCAGTGACAGTGTCAGTCTATATAATTCAGCTTTATAGTTTTTGCTGACACTATTCACTGACACTGACTGACACTAAAAAAGGAGGAGAAGATGAAAAAAATTGAGGCAATAATTCAACCGTTTAAATTGTATGAGGTTATGGATGCCCTTAATGAAATTGGCATTCATGGGATGACAGTAACAGAGGTTAAGGGCTTTGGACGACAAAAGGGACATATTGAGGTCTATAGGGGATCTGAATTTGAAGTGAGACTAATCCCTAAGGTAAAGATAGAGACTGTTGTCCCTGCCTCCTTATTGGAAAAGGTCATTGCAACAATATCAGAAAAGGCAAAAACCGGGAAGATAGGCGACGGCAAGATATTTGTATCCTCACTTGAAGATGTTATGAGGATAAGGACAGGAGAAAAAGGGGAATTGGCGATTTAAGATAAGACAGGGTGGGGATTGATAAGACTAATCCCCACCCTCT
>JAHILQ010000053.1 GCA_018896985.1 Nitrospinota bacterium | reverse complement strand
GTTCATTAAGTGTCATTTTTAATCCTTTTTATCGGAGATTGAATGGTTTATTCTATTTGTTGTCTTTTCTGTTTGTCAATCGCTCAATAAGAAAAACTTTATGTTTATTCGTGTTGACGCAATGTGAAGGTTTATGATAATCTTTTGCTAAATTATTATGTGTCAGAAGAAAAATGTTTAGCGCTGATAGGGCAAGACACCTGCAAAACCTTTTTTTATCAGGGAGCTGGAAAGGTCGCTTCAAGACCCTTTCTGATACTACAGGATTTAATCTGGGAATCTATTCAGAAGATGGGAACCCAATTTTTTATACTGAGGAGCATTATCCAATGTGCAGGGGTTTGCTCTCTGCGCCTGATTTTAGGTCTAAATGCGATACCGACTGCCACAACACTATGATGGAAGCCTTTAGTAAATGCCACCCGATAATCTACAAGTGTTATGCGAAAATAATGAGTTTTGCCTTTCCAGTCGAATATATGGGTGAAAAGGTAGTAATCTTAGGACAGGGGTCATTTCCCACCTACGAAGATTTCCGCGAATTTACAAAACATTTAAGCCTTTCTAAGGTTGAAATTTTTCCTGTAACAGGTCCCCTTAAATTTACTACTGCTGAAGATGCAAGAAATGCATGCAGTCTTGTGGATAGTTCTATAACTCAGCTTTTAAAAACCACTCAGGAAACCATTACACTCAAGGAAAAGGTGGATAACCTAAAAGAAGTCCTTGGAATGTGGGGTGTTGCTTCTAATGAGCAACCAGAGACACTTTATAAATATATGATAGCTAATCTATTCGCACTTCTTGACATTAAGTCTATTGTAATTTTTTCATTAGACAAAGAGAGCGGCATCTATAAGAGCCTTTACAGCCTGAAGAAGAATGATAGGGCGGCAGAGACCTTCAGCATCAGCGAGCATGATGATATCATAGCGCAAGAACTCCTTAAAGGTAAGCCGTTTGTTTCATCAATGGAACCCTATATGGCTGGCGGGGTTGACTTTCTGAAAGACACAAAGGCCTTCTATTTTTTCCCCATCTTGGTCAATCAGAGATTAGAAGGTATCTTGGGTATCTTTGACAACCGTCTTGAAGAGAGCGATATAACCATCATTAATGGATTCTGTAGGCAAACAGCAATATCCATAGAAAATCAAAGATTACACCGTGAACTGTATAGAAAACTTGATAGATTTGCTATTGTCTCAGATATAACAAAGACCATAACACCTATCCTAAACTATGAGACACTGCTGCAGACAATTCTTGATAAGTCTGCTGAGCTGCTCAAGGCAGAGCAGGGGTCCCTGATGCTGCTTGACCATGAAACCAAGGCGCTGCTTCTTAAGGCAAAAAGAGATACAAACAATGGCATAACAGAAAAACTCAGGATTCAAAAGGGTGAGGGAATAGCCGGGAAAGTAGCCGAGTTCGGTGAACCATTCCTTGTCGAGGATGTTGAAAACGATCCAAGGATTAAGCAGAAAAACAGACTGCGGTATAAGACAAGGTCATTTGTCAGCGTGCCTATAACGATAGAAGACCGCGTCATTGGAGTGCTGAATCTATCAGATAAGACAACAGGTGAGATCTTCAATAAAGAGGACTTAGAACTCATTCAATCCTTTGCAACTCAGGCCGCTATTGTTATGGAGAGGAATGTGTTTCATACACAAACAGAAGAGTTGAGAAAATTAGCTATAACAGACTCCCTCACGGGTTTGCCAAACCGCAGATACCTAAGTGATAGATTAAAAGAAGAATTATTGCGCTCTCAGAGACATGGCCGGCTTTTAAGTCTTCTAATGGTGGATATAGATCGGTTTAAGGGTTTTAACGACACATTTGGCCATCCTATTGGCGACAAGGCGCTTAAGGCTACAGCAGAGTCTATATTAAAATGTGTGAGGTCTGTGGATATAGCATCTCGTTACGGCGGAGACGAATTTGTAATAGTACTGCCAGAAACAGGTAAGACATTAGCTGTTAGTATAGCAGAAAGATTAAGGAGTGATGTGGCAGAGATCGAATTACTGCCAGGAGGCTCAACTCTTACAATCAGCATCGGCATCGCTTCTTATCCGGAAGATGGTGAGATAGGCGAGCTGCTTCTTGAAAATGTTGACAAGGCTCTCTATCTTGCTAAAAATAGAGGAGGAAACAGAATAGAGGTGTTTTCATAAATGCCCTTAAGAATACTCCCTGAAAAAGATTTTTTTGGCAGAAAAGAAGAACTGGCAGACCTATACCGCAGATCCCTTGAAGCAGAGAAGGGCATTACACAGAGCGTCTTTCTTTCAGGGAGTAGAGGCGTTGGCAAGACAGAGCTTCTCAAGCAGTTGTTTAACAATCTATTTTGGAAACAGGATAAGGTAGCCCCCTTCTACTATTCTATAAACAGCGCAATACTGTCTGTGTCAGACTTTTCAAGGGATTATCTAATGCGTTATATCTGCCAGAGACTTGCCTTTGAGAACAAGGAATCATCACTTATATATCGCGAGGGCTTATCAATAGATGGCTTAACCTCTATTTTAGAGGAGAGGAAAGCCTTTTGGGCGCTCGAGATCCTTGACGTATATATCCAGTGTCATGAACCTATAGATTCCCTTCGCATCGCATTAAATGCACCGCATCAATCAACCCTTGCTACAGGGATGTCTGTAGTAGTAATGATAGACGAGTTTCAACGGCTGAATAATTTTCATATTAGCGGCAATGCTGCCCCGATATTGGTCGCCCTCTTTGAAATGCCACTGTCTTTTAGAAAGACACCGCATTTGATTACCGGCAATCAGGCTGAGATTCAAGAAATGCCTATCATAGGCGCTCTTACGAGGATGGATGTGCAACCCCTCCAATTAGAAGATGCTGCTCTGATGTTTTCCTCCTTGCTTGATGGGCATGGCATCAAGATTAGTTCAGAGCCCCATACCCTCCTTAATCATCTTGGAGGCAACCCCTTTTACATTAAATGTGTCGCAAGGGCAGCAGGCCTGAGTAAAAAATCAGAAGAGAAAGATTGCTGGAGGACTTACATAAATGAGATTAGTGATGGGAATATATACTTTTACTGGTTATCAGTCCTAAAAAGTTTTTTCCCTGAGTTAGGTAAAAGGAGAAAGGTTCTTGAGATCACCAACAGGATTTATCATACAGGAGAATCTCTTGCACAGCATAGAATTTCAAAGGCATTTTCTTTAAGCGAGAGAGATACGGAAGTAATCACTACCGCCCTTTATCGTGCAGGTTTTGTTAGCGGGGAATTTGGTGTCTTCAGAGCGCCTGAAGATAGGGTTTTAATAGACTTTATAGACTGTCTCTACATGAAGGAGGTTCGCGGTAAATCCTATAGAGATATTGAAATGGGGCTGCTTGAAAAGACAGCAGATACTAAGTGTAAGGGCACATCTTTTGAAATGACAATACCAATGGTCAGAGAGGCTGAGCTTGTTGCGGCCCAGTGCCTTGAGCAGATAGGTAAAAATCTGCATTTGGATGAGGATGTCATCGGTCAGCTTCAGATGGCTGTCATCGAGGCATGCATAAATGCCATGGAGCATAGCAAGGGAGAAGATAAGAATATCTATTTGAGTTTTAATTTTACTGAAGACATGGCAGAGATATCCATTGAAAGCTCTGGCAGGGATTTTGTATCTCAAGAGACAGGAGAACCCTTTGTTGGAAGAGGGCTTCAGGAAGATGCCGGCAGGGGATGGGGGATAAAACTTATGAAAAACTTTGTTGATTCAGTGAGATTTGAGAAGACAGAACGAGGGACAAAGGTGGTTTTGGCTAAAAACCTTTTGAGAGAAGCCAGAATTAATAGGGAGGGCACAGCAACCGGTGAATAATTTTTCTATGTCAGTGAAGTCCGCAAACGATATAATCGTCATTATGCCCAACGGATATGTCAATGATCTCGGAGCCGAGAAGCTTGAACGTGCCTGTGAGCAGTTCTTCGATAAGGGGCTGAAAAAAATAGTTATAAATTTTTCAGATGTACAGTTCATAAACAGCATCGGGGCTTCGGTTTTCACAAGTGTAGTTCAAAAAACTCTGGAATACAGTAGCGTGCTATGTTTTACAAATATGAAGAAGATTCATCGTGATGTTTTTGATATGCTGGGCATTACAAAACATGTGAGGGTCTTTAAAGACGAAAGAGATGCCCTGAATTTTCTAAAAGATACAGAATAAGCTGAGATGAAAAGAAAGTGGGATTTAAAACGACTGATTTTTAACATATCATCCCTTGTCGACCTTGGCCAGGAGGTTACATCTTCTAAGGGTTTCAACGAGAAGATGAAGACTACGCTCTATGTTGTCACAGGCATGTTTTCTGTGCCTAAGGCAGCCCTGTTTGTATACGATTCAAATCACCATAGGCTTGAACTCCTTACATATAAAGGACTCAGGGAGATAGATGGAATCAGTTTGTACATAAAGGCAAGGCATACAAAAACCTTCAATAAAAATGAGCCTCACAATATAGATGAGATAAGAAACAACTCCTTTTATGAACACAACAATAATGCGTTCAAGAAGCTTCGCACAAAGACCTTTATTCCACTCTTCGCTAAAGATGAATTTGTAGGCGCTATCACTCTTGGTAAGAGGTTGGTCCGGGCATCTTACCTTCAGAGTGAAAAGGATGTGCTTAAGGTAGTCGCAAATCAGATGGCAATAACACTGCATAATTCATCCCTATTTAAAAAGCTTACTGCCAAGGTCTCTGAAAACAAGGGGCTTTATGAGAATATGCGGCATATTTATCATGACACTATTCAGGCATTTGCCGCTGCTATAGATGCAAAGGATGCATATACTAAAAATCATTCATACAGAGTGGCCAGGTATGCAGTAGCTATTGCAGAGGAGCTTGAGTGGAAAGAGAAAGATGTAGAAGGCATATATGTTGCAGGGCTTCTCCATGATATAGGCAAGATAATAATTGACAGTAAAGTACTAAATAAGAGTGAAGGCCTTTCCTTGACAGAGATGAGCGAGATAAAGAGGCATCCACATATCTCTTATGACATCCTCTCAAAGATCAGATTCCCGTGGAAGGATGTTGCGCATTTTGTGAGGCATCACCATGAGAGAGTCGACGGCAAGGGCTACCCGGATTCATTAACAGGAACTGACCTGAGCGAAGGCATGAAGATTCTTGCCCTTGCAGACGCCTTTGACGCTATGACAACTGACAGGCCTTACAGGAAAAAACTGTCTTTGACCGAAGCATTACATGAAGTAAAGAAGTGTCTGGGCACGCAGTTTGACAGCAGGATATCAAATGTCTTTTTCAGGGTTCTTCAGAAAGAGAGCAAAGGAGAAACTAAAGAGGCGCAGATACTGCCTCATCTTGATAAGGACTTCGACCCTGCTATCATAATCACCCTTCTTGAGGGCATTATTGCAGAACTGTCTGCATGAATGATTCTTTGTACAGAATTGGTGCCGGTGGAGAGACTTGAACTCTCACGGGGTTGCCCCCACCGGATTTTGAGTCCGGCGCGTCTGCCAGTTCCACCACACCGGCTTAATCTTTTAAAGCATTGCGGTTAAGCCTCAGCAACGTCAAAACTTCCGATCCGCCTGAGCCTTTTATACCTTTCATCTATGAGCTTTCCGCCGCTCTTGCTGCCAAGCTCTTCTATTGACTGCATTATTATCTCAGAAATATTTTTCGCAACTGCTTCCGGGTTTCTGTGGGCGCCGCCAAGCGGCTCAGGTATTATCCCGTCAATTATCTTAAACCCGAGAAGGTCCTGGGCGGTAAGCTTGAGCGCATCCGCGGACTTTGAGAACTCCTCCGGAGTAAGATCTCCGTCTTTTTTCCATAATATTGCAGCGCATCCCTCAGGTGATATGACTGAATAAACAGAATGCTCAAGCATATAAATCCTGTCTGCAACTCCCAATGCAAGGGCCCCGCCGCTTCCGCCCTCGCCGATGACAACAGAGATTATAGGAGTCTTCATTTTTGACATCTCCATAAGATTCGTTGCTATTGCCTCTGATTGGCCTCTCTCTTCAGCGCCTATGCCGGGATAGGCTCCGGGGGTGTCAATAAGCGTGATTATAGGTTTTTTAAATCTCTCTGCAAGTTTCATGAGCCTCAGGGCCTTTCTATAGCCCTCCGGCTGCGGCTGCCCGAAGTTTCTGTATATCCTCTCCTTTGTCCCTCTTCCCTTTTGGTGGCCTATAATCATTACATGCACGCCGTTTATAGTTGCAAACCCTCCGACTATCGCAGGGTCATCAGAGAATCTTCTGTCGCCGTGAAGCTCTATGAAATCTTCTGAAAGCATGTCTATATAGTCAAGTGTATACGGCCTGTCAGGATGCCTTGCAAGAAGCGTTTTCTGCCACGGTGTGAGATTGGAAAAGATTTCAGAGCGGAGTTCTTTTGCCTTTTTCTCAAGCTTTTTTACCGCCGAGGTTATATCCATGTCTTCCCTGTTAGAAAGACTTTTAAGCTCCTCTATCTTAAGCTCGAGCTCTTCTATGGGTTTTTCAAACTCAAGGTAATATCTCATAAGTCAGTGTCAGTGTTTTGTGTCAGTGTTTTATGTCAGTGTTTTATGTCAGTGTTTCTTTACTGACACTGTCACTAATCACTGTCACTGTATGCTATTTGTTATTCTCACTGCTCCTTTCCCGAGTATCCCTTCAAGCTTACCTAT
>JAHILQ010000052.1 GCA_018896985.1 Nitrospinota bacterium | reverse complement strand
GCAATGCGTATCTTACCTTTCATCTTTTTCAAGAACCTCCATTCATTTCTCTATTTTTGGTCGGGGCGACCCGATTTGAACGGGCGACCACTCGCACCCCAAGCGAGTGCGCTACCAGGCTGCGCCACGCCCCGATTTACTAAATCTTACTCAGAATCTCTCTGAGCCTTTTCCTTACATGCTCTAAGATTTTATCCTGCATTGGGGTATCAACCGCTTTAGACTCTGCGGCATGCTTAATATAGGAGGTGTTTTCTCCAAACCTTTTCCTGACGCCTTCAATCGTGTATCTCTCCTGATAAAGAAGCCTTTTTATCTCCAGAATAAGTTCAAGGTCTTTTTTAACATATACTCTCTGACCGGACTTATTCTTTCTCGGTTTTAAAAACGGAAATTCAGTCTCCCAGTATCTGAGCACATAAGGCTCAATATCCACAATCCTGCTAACCTCTCCTATTTTATAAAAGAGCTTATCAGGGATAGGATTCCGGGCTTCAACAGTTTTAACAGAAGGTTTATACATGCCTTACTCTATGATTAACTTTAATTTGTTGCTTGCCCTGAATGTAATTACCTTGCGCGGCGATATCTCAAGGTCTTCGCCGGTTTTGGGATTTCTTCCCCTCCTTGCGGCCTTTTTCCTGACATGAAAGGTTCCAAAACCTGAAACCTTCACAGACTCGCCTTCTTTAAACGTCTGTTTGAGCGTATCAAATATTATTTCAATTATGTCCTGCGCCTCTTTTTTAGAGAGGCCTACCTTTTCAAATATCGAATCTGCAATGTCAGCTTTTGTCATATTTACTCCTTAAATCATATGTTATTTAGAACACTAATTTTCTTAATTATATTAAGGAGATAGCTCCTTGTCAAGAAGAAATTAGTTTAAATCTTAAAATAGCCAACAATCTGTCCTCTGTGCTATTATAACAAAGAGGAATTTTATGGCATACAGAGACCTGAGGAATTTTATAAATCTGCTTGAAAATAGAGGACTTTTGCACCGCATAAAGGCAGAGGTTGACCCCTTGCTTGAGATATCCGAGATTACAGACAGGATGTCAAAGAGTCCGAACGGCGGAAAGGCATTGCTGTTTGAAAATGTAAAAGGCTCTTCTTTCCCTGTTGCCGCAAACCTCTTCGGCTCATTTGAAAGGATGTGCATTGCGCTTGAAGTAAGCAAGCTTGATGACGTAGCAAAGCGTATAGAGGACTTGCTGAATCAAGCGCCTCCAAAGACATTTCTTGAAAAAATTGCAATGCTTCCGAAGCTGATTGAGCTTTCGAAGTATCTTCCTAAATATGTTAAAAGCGCGCCATGTCAGGAGGTCATAGAAAAAGGCAACCCTGACCTTTCAAAATTTCCAATAATAAAATGCTGGCCTCATGACGGACAGGCAGAAGATGAAGGAAGATTCATTACACTGCCGATGGTCTTTACAAAAGACCCTGAGACAGGAAGGCCCAACTGCGGGATGTACCGCATCCATATATACGATAAGAGAACAACGGGAATGCATTGGCATATACATAAGGACGGAGCACGGCATTATGAAAAATATAAAAAACTAGGCACGCGGATGCCGGCTACAATTGCCGTTGGAGGCGACCCTGCTGTAATTTATTCCGCAAGCGCACCATTGCCTGAGGCAATAGATGAGATGCTTTTTGCAGGCTTTTTGAGAAAAGCTCCGGTAGAAATGGTGAAGTGCGTAACAAATGATATTCAAGTCCCTGCAAACAGCGAACTTGTCATTGAGGGTTATCTTGAACCCGGAGAAACACGCATTGAGGGGCCATTCGGAGACCACACAGGTTTTTACTCTCCCGCAGAACCCTACCCTGTCTTTCATGTGACATGCATCACGCACAGAAAAGACATGATATACCCAGCAACGCTTGTAGGGAAACCTCCGATGGAAGACTGCTATATGGGAAAAGCAACAGAGCGGATATTTCTTCCATTACTAAGGCTGGATTTCCCTGAGATAAAGGACATAAATCTTCCGATGGAAGGCGTATTCCATAACTTTGCACTTATCTCCATAAAAAAGAGCTACCCGGGCCATGCGAAGAAGATAATACACGGGTTGTGGGGAAAGGGACAGATGACGTTTGCCAAGCTGCTCATCGTTGTTGATGATGATGTTGATGTTCAGAACCTTTCATATACTGCATGGAGAGCGCTTAACAATGTTGACTGGAGGAGGGATGTTGTGATTTCAGAAGGCCCACTTGATGCGCTCGACCATGCCGCAAACTGGCCAAGATACGGGGCAAAGATGGGCATAGATGCGACGAGGAAGACGCGTGAAGAGGGGATGATGCGCGACTGGCCCGAAGAGATTCATATGACGGAAGAAATTAAGAAACTTGTTGATAGAAGATGGAAGGAGTATGGATTTTAAATTAAAAGAGACAGAATATGGCATTTTCGCTCATTCTCGGGCTATTGCCCTCCGAGGCTTTTGCCTCATTTTTATTAAAATCTATCTGGGAATATCGGCAAAAAAACCCGCGAAAATGCCATATCCTGTCTCTTGAGTTAATACCAT
>JAHILQ010000051.1 GCA_018896985.1 Nitrospinota bacterium | reverse complement strand
CTATGAGAAAGCAGAGAAGGGCGACAGGCTTGTCATAAAGGATGTGATAAATTCACTTAACGGCAGTCAGGTTTATAAGGTTGAGAACATTACAAAGGGCGCGGCATTTGAGGCTGTATCAGATTTGAATGACAGGCAGAAGATGATTATCATGAAGGGCGGATTGCTGTCTTACACAAAACAGCAAGGAGCGTAGCTTAAAGGGTTTCTTTTTTCGGTAGATTGAATGTCTTACACTTTTATGAGGGCATATCAAGATATTAAAATGAATAACATCTCAATAATGAAACGGGTTCTGAGGCTTGCTGGAAAGGCAAGCGGCATGACAAGCCCGAATCCGATGGTAGGCGCTGTGCTTGTCAAGAATGGAAAAATCATTGCAGAGGATTATCACAGAAAACCCGGCGCTCCTCACGCAGAGGCTCTTGTTATAGACAAGACAGGAGAAAAGGCAAAAGGCGCAACGCTTTATGTGAACCTTGAACCCTGCTGTCATACAGATAAGCGGACTCCTCCATGCACAAAGGCAATTATCAAAGCAGGAATAAAGAAAGTTGTCATAGGCATGAAAGACCCAAATCCAAAGGTTTCCGGGAAAGGAATAGCAGAACTGAGAGGGGCAGGCATAAACGTAGTCTCTGGAATTCTTGAGGAAGATTCAATAAAGCTGAACGAGATTTACGCAAAATATATTATGACAAAAAGACCGTTTGTGATATTAAAAGTTGCAATGACCCTTGACGGAAAGATTGCCACTCCGGAAGGCGAGTCAAAATGGATTACAGGAGAAAAGGCAAGAGAATTGGTTCACAAAACAAGAGGCAGGGTTGATGCTGTGATGACAGCGATAGGGACAGTGAAGGCTGATGACCCGCAACTGACAGCGAGAATAAAGAAAGGGACGAGGGACGAGGGACAAGGGACGAGAAGTCCAATACGAATTGTAATAGACCCTGAGTTTGAGATTCCTATTGATGCGAAAATATTGAATACTCCTCCGGAGACGATTGTAGTAATAAAAAGAAGTCAGAAGTCAGTCTCCATCGGCGACCCGTCCGCACTCGGGCGGACTCGCCGAGGAGAGCCGAGGCGGGAAGTCAGAAGTCAGAAGTTAGAAGCACTGCTAAATAAAAACATAAAAATAATCGAATACGATGGAGAACGTGTTGATATGAAATGGCTGATGAAAAAGCTCGGCGAGATGGGAATAGCATCTGTGCTGATTGAAGGAGGATCTTCCTTAAACAGCCATGCGCTTGAATACGGCATAGTTGACAAGGTTATGTTTTTCATAGCGCCAAAGATTATCGGCGGTAAAGAGTCATTTCCGTCTGTCGGCGGAAAGGCAGTCAGAAAACTCTCAGAGGCGCATCAGCTAAAAAATATAACTCTAAAAAGAATCGGCGACGATATTCTGCTTGAGGGGTATATCAAGTAGGAGTTATAAGCCCTGCTTATCTGGAATTCACTTGAGATGCTTTATCAAATCCATTATCAGCCTGACGCCGATACCTGAAGCGCCTTTCGGAATATAAGGCTTGTCTTTTTCCACCCATGCAGTGCCTGCTATGTCAAGGTGAACCCACGGCGTTTTTTCTGCAAATTCATAGAGAAAATATGCTGCTGTTACAAGTGAACCGTTTTTGCCTCCTGTGTTCTTGATGTCAGCTATATCGCTTTTAAGATACTCTTTATATTCATCAAATAAAGGCATTTCCCATACGCGCTCATAGGTATTGTCAGCAGACTTTTTGATTTTATCAAGCAATTTCCTGTCATTTCCCATCATGGCTATTGCCTCGTTTCCAAGAGCAACGGAACACGCGCCTGTAAGAGTTGCAATATCAATAATCGCCCTTGGCTTGAAACGCTTTGCATATCCTATTGCATCTGCAAGAATCAAACGTCCTTCAGCGTCTGTATTGATTATTTCAACGGTCTTGCCGCTTATTGTTACGGCTACATCACCGGGTTTTGTTGCAGAGCCTCCGGGCAGGTTTTCTGTTGCCGGCAGTATGCCGATAAGATTTACTGGAAGTTTTAATGCAGAGGCAGCTTTTAACACACCCAAGACTGCTGCGCCTCCTGCCATGTCATATTTCATCTTTTCCATTCCATCAGAAGGTTTCAGCGATATGCCTCCGCTGTCAAAGGTTATTGACTTGCCTATCAGCGCCAGAGGTTTGCCCGCCTCGGCGGGTTTACCTTTCGCGCCTTTATATTCAAGCACAATGAACTTCGGCGGTTCTTTGGAGCCCTTTGCAACAGAGAGATATGCTCCCATCCCAAGTTTTTCTGCATCCTTTTTCTCAAGGATTTTCACTGACAGATTCTTTTGTCTCAGAGAAACCGCTGTCTTTGCAAGGTCTGATGGAGTCATATCATTGGCAGGAGTATTTATCAAATCCCTTGCAAAATATACAGATGATGTTATGGTCTCAGTCCATTTGAGTTCTTCTGTAAGCTTTTTCGATGTTTTTAAGAGAATCGTAATGCTCTCTATCTTCTTGTTGTCTTTTTCTTTTCTGTATCTCTCAAATTTATATAAACTTAGCAAAGCTCCCTCTATGAAATTCAGGGGCGAAAGTTTAAGAGATGATATAAGGTTTGTGGAAACCGCAATCTTTTTCATTCCCTTGTCGCGAAGATGCACTGCTGCTTTTCCGCCTGCCTGTCTTATCCTCTCGTCAGACAGCTCGTTTTTTTTGCCAAGGCCGATAAGCAAAATCCGTCCAGGTTTTATCACTTCAGGCGCTGGCATTAGAAGAAGCTCGTTCCGCTTGCCGTGGAATTCCTTTGAGAATGCTTTCATGATTTGTTTCTGAAAGGCTGTGCCGAATTCCTTATAAAACCCTGAATCCCTTTCTATAAAAGGAAGAACCAGCGCATCACAGATGCAGTTCGTTTCTCTGATATTTTTAACTGATACCTTCATTTAAACCCTAAAATGAATCCTTAAAAATCTCTTCAGCATCTAACCTCCTTTTTTACAATAACAGTAGAGTTTACCCCGTTAGAAATCTTCAATTTCTAAACGGGGTTTAAGCTCTCGGCTTTGCAAGTATCTCAAGCGCCTTCAGGTCAAGAAACCGCTTTGATGCAGCAGATTTAATAACCATCACTGTGTCAGCGCCTCTTTCTGTGCCTGCAACGGCAAGGACTTCCTCCCCTTCAGGTATAAGTCCTGCATCAGCAGCCATCATCACAATCTCACAGCACACCTTTGGCCCCTCTCCAAACCTTCTTAGAGACTGGGCGATAATGAGCGTTGGATATAACCCTCCGAATTTGGCTGAAAGCGCTGTTTCCAATGAATGTGTAAGTATCGTTCCTGTGTATATCTTTGCGCCGTTTGCCTTTATTTTCTCTATGACATCATTTGGTATTTCGGATGTGTTTGGTTCTTTGAATCCCGCAGAATGCGTTACAACAACAAGATTAACAGCGGATGTTTTTAATGCCTCTGAAAATAAGATGCCTGTATCGCCGCCTGTGGTTGCTACTACAAGATGTTTGTATGCGCTGTCCTTTATCGCCTGCATTACAACTTCAAGACATGCGGATGTGTTTTCTTTTCCGGGCTTATCAAAATATGTTACTTTTCTTTCCATAGGGAGATTATAACAAAGGATTCAGATAAATCTCTATTTATACCGGAATTATTTATAATGGTGCGAGAGAGGGGAGTTGAACCCCTACGGAGTTACCCATCCCGAATAACGCATCTTTATTAATCTTCTCTCAAATGGTGGGCGTGAGAGGATTCGAACCTCCATGGGTTGCCCCACCAGATCCTAAGTCTGGCGCGTCTGCCAACTCCGCCACACGCCCTAATCTGCTAATTAAAAACAGCCCACCAAGTCGGGACGCGTCTGCTCTACGAGTCGTAGACCAGTTCCGCCACTCTCGCTTGATTGATTTTAAAGGATTAGCTATCTTTGGGTCAAACACAACCAGCCCCGAATGCAGCGGAATTGTAGCAGATGTCCAAAACTTCCATGCTTGATCTGAGACTTTCAGGAACTAAGATTTAGTTCTTTCGCTTCCTGTCATGAATTTTGAGTTTAAACTTGCGAGACCTGCGAGTTTTAAAAATGTATTTTGTAGGTTTGACCCCAAATGTTTTTTAATGTTTTTTAACGGTCAAACGCATCAAGGATAAACCAGCAGGCCGAGACTTCTGAAGTCTTTGTCAAAGGAAAAACATGGCATGTCTTTAAGCAGATGGGTAACCACCACATAAGAGATAGCATCACAGAAGGAAATCCTTTTGTCCTTGGAAAGTTTTTTAAATACCTCCTCAGTAGCTATTCTTACAGAATCATCGTACTTGATTATGGAGAGTGCAGGCTTGATTACGTCCATGAATTCAATTGCTGCTTTATAACTCGCCCTGTATCTGAGAAGCGTTATTGTTTCGCTTATGATATCCCATGTGGTACAAAGCGTAACAGCATTATCTTTGCAATAATCAAGGATTCTTCCTGCTTCTTCAAACTTCAAGTCATGAGGACATAGAGATGCAAAGAAAAATGAGGTATCGCAGAATGCTCTGTTCTGAGGGAGGATCAAGGGCTGTCCTCAGCAACGTAGAGATGCTCTTTGACATTTTCAGATATCGGGAGTTTATATCTCTTTCTTTTGTATCTGAGTTTTTTCCTCAGTTCAAGTAGTTTTACCGCTGCCTCGCCCGGCTTTATCACAAGCGGTTTTTTTATTTCGGCAACGACTTCGTCATGTACCGTCACCTGATAAACAGTATCAGGCGAGGTCTTAAGAGACTTTATGATCGATGGAAGTCTCTTCCTCGCCTCTGTTATCGAAAGAACATTTTTCATTGCTTACCCTCTCATTAAATTGTGCTATCTGTACGTTATTGTACAAAAAAATAAGATATTTGTCACGTTATGGCTTCTGCGCTTTACACTTTGGAACTTTTGAGCTATCGCAACGCCAGCGAATAGTCGCAGAGACGACCGCACTTCCGTTCTTCCGCGCTATTGAAGTATTAATCTTCCTGTCATGAATTTTGAGTTTTAACGTTTTGTTTCCCGTCAGGGCTTTGCGCAAGCATGGTGTTAAATGCTGTTGCGGGCCTGGCTGTTAAGGCTGTTAAAGTCTTTCCATGTATCCGCCCCATTTTAAATTGTTTTTTTAAGAATACTCTATTCTTTTTGTTTTTCAATTTGTTGAGCGGAACTCTGAGGGTAATAGTTAAGGTGCTGACAAACTAAATCTACAATTTTTTTAGCAAGCGCATGAGAAAAAGAGACTCTGCATTCTTCAACGTTGAGTCCCGGAGTACGAGAAAAGAAGCTAATCAATGCCAATCCATCGTTACTAAACAGGATATTTATTATATCGGCATGATGCGTCGGAATATTGGAGTTGATAGGAAGCCCCTCGGTTGGAGGTATAGTTTGATAGCCCTTTATCTGAATTTGAGTGGGCTTTTTAACTTCATCTGCTTTCTTTTTTTTCATTTTCAATCCTCCTTAATTAACAAATACCGATTGCGAACAAATACCGATTGCGATCATATGTTTATTTTGTAGTTCGTAAATTGGAGCTTTTTTAATGTAAACACGATCTTCACTAACTGCCTCAGCGATTTCATATCTTTCCTTTATAGTTGGTCTACCGCCAAAAGCATGATAAATTCGAGCAACAGTCTCAAGTGTTATATTGCTTTCAGCTTTTAAAATCCTTGTAAGTTGACTCTCTTTCATTTTTATCTTCTGCGCAAGCGACTTTTGAGTCATACTACTTTCTTTTAATTTCATTCTAATAAAATCTATGAGATCAAATCGCAAATCATATTCCTTACCAACAGTTGATTCCCTTGTAGATTGCAAAACCGATTCAGCATATTTAATTAGATCCATAATTGCCTCCTATCCCATACATCCATTGCTTATCACGTTTTATCCTTGCAACTTTATCTATAATTACTTTCTGATATTTTCTAAGCTTTTGTTCATTCTTATAAAAACTGCATATGGCAATAAAATTATTCTGATCATAAAAACCGATAATACGTCCCTCTCTATTATCACCCTTACTACCTTTTACTGCGATACGGTAAACCCCTTTCCATTCAGGTTTAATGTTAGTGTTATCAACGTCAAAGCCACGACAAGCAAGGTAGTCCAATTTAAAAAGAACAGCATTAACAATTTTATCGTTTTCTTTTCTTTCAAATGACTGAATAAAGGTTTTGACTTCATCAGATACATATAATTCCTTTTTGTATATATTACGACTTTTCCTGATTAATAAGGGCTTAACTATTATTTTCATCATATTAACTTATAAGTTAATTAATTGCAAGCTTTTAATTATCTCCAAAATTTAAAATGGGGCAGTATTCGTCTTTCACGGTATTCAGCCCGCAATGAGCATTCATCGCGGTATCAGCATAAGCGAAGTGCATTAGTATTTCGTTTATGCTGGGTTATCTGCCGTTGCGGGTAATTTTTTCATTAATTCAAAAAATGGTTGCTGTTGTTCATGCTCACTAATTAGGTAACTCTTTTGGTACGATAAACACTAAAGGAGGCCCTAATGCAATATTCAAGTCAGGTTATAGTAAAGCGTTGGATTCCCATCTTAAAGGAGTATGAAAGAACCAAAGCTAAAGT
>JAHILQ010000050.1 GCA_018896985.1 Nitrospinota bacterium | reverse complement strand
ATCAATAAATCAAATAGGAAATAACTATTAGAAAAGCAAAATTTATAGGAAATGTGGCTTTGCTGGGATTCAGATATCTTTTGATTCAGCAGTGATATGTTTTAAAAATGTGGCGTATGCCGGAGGGAGTGTCCTTTTTTTGTGGGTCACAATATAAAATTTTCTTTTCATCTGGATGTCGGTAAGTTTTATTTCTTTGAGTATTTTATGTTTTAATTCATCAATTACAGCAAACTTTGACAGAATAGAAAATCCCAGTCCTGCCTTTACTGCCTGTTTTACCGCATCTGTTGAACCAAAGATGCCTGCAATTTTAATGTTTTCAGGAGAGATGCCTTTGGCTTCAAGAATCTTTTCTGTCTCCTTTCGTGTACCCGAGCCTTCCTCCCGCAGGACCATGGGAAATTTGATCAATTCCCTCAATGTCAGCTCTTCTTTTTTTATGAGAGATGGTGAGGATACAGCAATCAATTCGTCATCCATAAAAGGAATGTAATCTATCTGTGTGTTATATATTTTTGTACCTACAGCCCCCATGAGTAATTCATGTCTTGATACCTTCTCTACAATACCCTTTGAATCAGATATGAGAATCTGAAAGGAAATGGATGGATATTTTTTCTGGAATACTGCCATCACGGGAGGCATTAAATATGTGCCCGGAATTGTGCTTGCACCAATAATCAACTCGCCGGTGACCTCTTTCTTGAATTGTCCGATTGTCTCTTTAAGGGTATTGGCTTTTTCTATAATTTCCATTGCATGGCTGTATAACACCTCTGCCTCTTTGGTCGGAATGATTGTTCTGCCCAATCTGTCAAATAGTTTGCAGTCGAACTCGTTCTCCAGTGTCCTGATATGTTCACTCACCGTTGGCTGTGTAAGATAAAGTTCCCCTGAAGCTTTTGAGAAGCTTTTGTTTTTGAAAACTGAGGCAAATACCCTGAGTTGATGTATATCCATAAATGAAATTCTAACATACTTTATATTATTCTTAATCTATGAAATGGCCGGAGGATATTACTGAAGCAAAGAAGGTTCAAGAGGTTCTTAAGAAGAAGGTAAGAATCACTCCCCTCAGAAAAAGTCCGGAATATGTTGTGGGTGTTGATGCAGCATTTTTTGAGGATAAGATTATAGGAGTCGCATGTCTTTACAGGTACCCTGAGATAATTCTTATCGAAGAGGCATATTCATTAACAGAGGTATCCTTTCCCTATATACCGGGTTTTTTGTCTTTCAGAGAAGGCCCGGCAACCATTCAAGCCATTAATAACTTGAAGATTAAACCCCATGTAATCCTTTTCGACGGTCAAGGAATTGCACATCCAAAGGGATTGGGAATTGCAGCACATATTGGTGTGCTCCTTGATATACCTACCATTGGATGTGCAAAGTCAAGGCTGGTCGGGAACTATAGAGAGCCTGGTTTGAAAAAAGGGAGTTGGTCTTCTCTAAGATATAATGGAAAGATCATTGGTGTAGTTTTGCGGACAAAGGATAATGTGAGGCCAGTTTTTGTTTCATGTGGGCATAGAATTAATCTAAAAAATTCAATAAAGATTATACTTGGCTGCACGAGTATATATCGAATTCCCGAACCCTTGAGGCGAGCAGATTTTATCTCAAAGAAAATAAAGAGAGAGCTATTAGCAGGTTAAGTGAAAGGCTGCAATGACGCCCTTATCGTTCTGAAATGTATTGAAGATCTCAACTGCTTTCTTTGTATGTTCAACGTGAACCTCGATACCCTTAGATTCCAGATGTGATAGTGTTTCTTTTGGGACCGACATTCTCCCGAAATAACCCGTACCTATGAGAAGAATTTCAGGGTGCGCATCGAGAGCAGTGGTTAAATCAATCACCTGAAGATAATGACCTCTTTCTCTCCACCATGAAGAATCAACTCTTTCTGGATAAATAATGACGTCAGAGGTGTAGGTCTTCCCATCAATGATTATTTTGCCAAATGAATAATGTTCTACTTTCATCTTGAGCCTCTTCCGATCTTGTCTTATTATCATTTTAATAGATTTGAATCTCTATTTAAAGGGTTTTGATGAAAAGTGAAAAAGGGGAAAAAGGGGACGGTTCTAATTGAATAGTGAAAAACCAAAGACGACTATAAGATTGGCTCTAAAATAATGAACTGCTTTTATGTAATTGCCGATACTAAGATTGAAGATAAGCACGAGTATTTTAAATATGAAAAACTACTCATCTTGTCTGGTTTCTCGTTTGAAAAGTTTCTGAATTGTGCTGAAAATGGATACTTGTATGTAGATTTTGATGCACGAACCGGACATAATCACGGGACAAAATTCAGGCTGAGGCAAGATAAACTTCCATCATTATACGAGCAAGTAAACGTTATTGAATAGAAGTTTTTTCTCTGAAAGAAACTGCAAACTTAGGAATCACAATGCTTCGTTGTATGCGGGCAAGAGAAAAGTAGATTTAATCTTGACGGCTATTTCAATGGAAACATCAGCTGAGGAAGCTGTTGAGGGGCTGGCAGTTGCTATAAGAAGTGTTAATTAAAAAACGTATACTAAAGAGGCGATACTATGAACGATAAAAATTTAACAACTTCTAAAACCAAAAAGCTTTATCTCGCCACTTTCGAATTCATCAGCGGTGAATACGAGCAAGGTTTTCATAGACTTTTATATGCAAAGAATGCAAAAGATATGGATAAGCAAATTCACAAATATCTAAAAGACTATTATGGTGCTGGGAATACATCAGAGATTGATGGTAATGATTATTATTACTGGTATGGTGAAATCGCGGTTAGATATTGTGGATGGGAAGAGATTACTGATTTTAAACAGATTGTGGATAGGCTTCTTTGGTGAAAAAAGATGAGCAAGAATAACGAAAAATCAAAACCCGCCATGCTCAGCCCTCACGGAGGATATCGCAAGCAGTGCTTATGCATGGCATGACGAGACGCATCTTTGCTGAGAGCGATTCTGAAATATCTCGGAAGGATTGACTAAAAGGATAACGGTTAATTAATATTTGAGAAGATTGAAAAGGAGTCAAATATGAAAATCAGGATTATTCTTTTAGGGATTTGCCTAATCATTGCATGGAACTCCCATACAGCAATTGGGGCTGATGCCCAGTTTTACTTTAGATGAAGCTATTGAAGACTATAACAAGGCTCTCGCTATAATCCCAAGCTATGGCGAGGCTTATTTCTTCCGCGGTGTTGCATATACAAGGAAAGCTGCCGCTGATTTTAAAAAGGCATGCGACAAAGGGAATAAATACGCATGTGATAACTATAAACAGCTTTCTGAATAAACCGAATCTCTAAATTAACCCGGAAAATGCATTTGACAGGGGCATAGGTGACTGAAAAGTCTTTTGCAGCAACACCTTAAACATGCCATTATCAATTCTTGATGCGCATAATTTTATGCAGGCAGCCTTTGTGAATTGCATCATGGCATAAGATAATTCCTGTTGTATCTAAAGACTTTGAAGGCATCTATGCCGCTGTGCTTTAAGGTTAATTGCATTTTTCGGGTTAAGCAAAGACAATGAATGAAACCCATTTATTTCATCAGGATATCAAGCAGCCGGTCAAGTTCATCGAGGGAATAGTATTCTATCTCTATCCTCCCGCCTTTTTTGCCTTTGTGATGAATCCTTACCTTTGTGCCAAGACTCTTTATAAGCTTGTCTTCGAGGGATGCTATCTGAGGGTCCTTATGCCCTTTGTGGGTTTTTGATTTTTTTGTTCCGGGAAGAGCGATGCTTTTTGCCAGTGTTTCCGTCTCCCTGACGCTTAACCCCTTCTTCATAACCTTTCTTGCGGCATCTGTCTGATTTGGCCTTCCTTCAATAGAGAGGATTGCCCTTGCATGTCCCATGCTCAAAGAGCCGTCAGAGATTAATGATTTTATTTCCTCGGGCAGTTTCAGAAGCCTGAGGTAATTGGCAACAGTAGCCCTCTCCTTCCCGACCCTCTCCGAGAGATCTTCCTGCGTAAGATTAAACTCCCTCATAAGTTTATGGAATGCCTCTGCGGTTTCAACAGGATTAAGGTCTTCCCTCTGTATGTTCTCTATGAGCGCTATCTCCAGAGAGTCCTTTGATGCAACATTTTTTACGATTGAAGGAATCTTTTTAAGGCCTGCGAGCTGCGCTGCCCGCCATCTCCGTTCGCCTGCGATGAGCCTGAATGAACCGTCTCCTGCCCTTGAGACTATAATCGGCTGAAGCACACCCTTTTCCTTTATTGAGGCAGCGAGTTCTTTGAGAGAACCATCCCTGAAAACCTTCCGCGGCTGTTCTCCTCCGGCAGATATACGGCTGACTTCCAGATGAAGCATTTCTTCACCCTTCTCCGGAATTAAAGCGTCAAGTCCTCTGCCTAATGCCGTTTTCATTCAGTATCTCCTTTGCAAGTGACAAATAACTCTGCGCGCCCTTAGACCTTGCATCATAAAGCAAGGCAGGCTTCCCGTGGCTCGGCGCTTCAGCAAGCGCTACATTTCTCGGAATTACAGTATTATATACCTTGCTGCCGAAATGTTTCCTGACCTCTTCTGCGACCTCATTTGCAAGCGTATTTCTTGAATCAAACATGGTAAGGACTATGCCTTCAATATCAAGACCGGAGTTAAAAGAATTTCTCACAAGCCTGATGGTGTTTGACAGAAGGCCGAGTCCTTCAAGCGCGTAGTATTCGCACTGCACAGGAATAAGAACAGAATCAGCAGCTACAAGAGCGTTAAGCGTCAAAAGCCCAAGAGAAGGCGGACAGTCAATAAATATGTAGCGGTATTTATCGCGTATGGCAGCTATCGCATGAGAAAGAATATGCTCCCTGCCTTCGCGTCCGACAAGCTCCACCTCAACGCCGAGGAGATCTACGGTTGAAGGGATAATACCGAGATGATCTACTTCTGTTTCCCTTATCGTTTCTCTTATCTTGCACTTTTCGGAATAAAAATCATAAAGAGTCTTCTCCGTATTGTCTCTTGATATGCCAAGTCCGCTGGTAGAATTTCCCTGAGGGTCAGTGTCTATTATGAGGATATCTTTTTCTGCAAGGGCAAGAGAGGCAGCAAGATTTACAGCAGTCGTGGTCTTGCCAACACCGCCTTTCT
>JAHILQ010000049.1 GCA_018896985.1 Nitrospinota bacterium | reverse complement strand
TGCAAAAAAGGGGACATTTATTAAAGATGCGGCAACAGCAGCAGAGATAATAGAGCAGACCGAAAGGCTTCTGGAAGGAAGAAAATAATACAACCGCATCCAAAGCTCTACTTTATCGCTTCAACCCCCATATACTGCCTCAGCGCCTCTGGAATCACAACGCTACTGTCTTTCTGCTGGAAGTTTTCAAGGATGGCGACAACTGTCCTGCCGATTGCGAGCGCAGAGCCGTTGAGTGTATGCACGAACTCGGTTCCCTTCTTTCCTTCACGCTTAAACCTGATATTTGCCCTTCTTGCCTGAAAGTCCTCAAAATTGGAACATGAAGAAATCTCCCTGTATCTCTGCTGGCCCGGAAGCCAGACCTCAATGTCATAAGTCTTTGCCGCTGAAAAACCAAGGTCTCCTGTGCATAGGGCAACTACTCTGTATGGCAGACCGAGCCTTTGAAGGATGTCCTCTGCATCATTGGTAAGCTTCTCAAGTTCGGTGTATGAATCCTCAGGCTTCACGAATTTTACAATCTCAACCTTATTGAACTGATGCTGCCTTATCAATCCTCTTGTGTCTTTTCCGTATGAGCCTGCCTCGCGCCTGAAGCATGGAGTGTAAGCTGTGTAGTAGATAGGCAGATCGCTCTCATTTAAAATTTCTTCTCTGTGGATATTTGTCACTGGAACCTCTGCGGTCGGAATGAGATAAAACTCAGGGTCTGCTGTCCTGAAAAGTTCCATCTCAAATTTCGGGAGCTGTCCTGTGCCTGTCATGGATTCGCGGTTCACAAGAAGCGGCGGCAATATCTCCTTGTATCCTTTAGATGTGTTCAGGTCAAGCATGAAATTCATCAGCGCCCTTTCAAGTTTTGCGCCCATGCCTTTCATCAATGAAAATCTTGCGCCTGCAATCTTTGATGCGCGCTCAAAGTCAATTATGCCGTGCATCTCGGCAATATCCCAGTGATTCAATGGAGGGAAGTCAAATTCTCTCGGAGCGCCCCATTTTCTTATCTCAACATTTTCTGCCTCGTCTTTTCCTTTAGGGACTGATTCGTGAGGAATGTTTGGAATAATCAAAAGCTCCTGCCTTGCTCCTTCTTCCAAAACTTTCAGCCGATCTTCTTTTTCCGTTATGAAGTCAGATATGCTTTTTGCTTCTGCTAAGATTGAACCCGCATCTTTCTTTTCTCTTTTTAACTTCGCGATCTCCTGCGAGATTTTGTTTCTCTGCTCTCTCTTTTCTTCTATGAGCCTGAGGAGTTCTCTCCGTTCATTTTCTATTTTCGGAAACCTGTCAAGTATGGAGAGGTCATAGTTTCTCTTCCTGAGCGACTCTTCAACTCTTTGAGTATTTTCTCTCACAATCTTTGCATCAAGCATGTCATCTCCTCTACGAGCCATCGGCTAAAAACTGCTATTTGTCATCCAGAGCGAAGCGTCCGCCCCAGCGGATCCGCCCGAGGCGGAAATAATTCTGCTTGGGATTGCTTCGCAATGACAGTGTCTAATTATTATGTATAATATATCGTAATGAGACATAAAAGTGAAGCAGTGATTTTCCTAAGATTATTTTTAGAAAACAATTTTTTATTCAAGGGTCAAAAAATTCTTGACAAAAATTTCATGTTGCTGTAATTTATTTAGCTTAAGAGAGCAATAAAGCTCTTTAGATTAAAATCTAACATGGAGGTAGAGGTTTGCATGCTTTAGGTAAACAATTATTAGTGGAGCTTAAGGATTGTGATCCTGAAATTCTCAAAAGCCTTGACAAGGTAAAGAATGCAATGGTCTCAGCGGCAAAAAAGGCCAAAGCAACCATCATTGATGTATCCTTCCATGAATTCAGTCCATTTGGAATAAGCGGTATGGTAGTCATAGCCGAATCTCATCTTTCAATACACACATGGCCTGAATACGGTTATGCGGCTGTGGATATTTTTACCTGCGGCGATATTATTAAACCCGAAGTTGCCGCTCAGTTTCTGATTGAGAAATTCAGATGCAAAAATCCGTCTGTTGTTGAGATAAAGCGCGGGATTCTATCTCATTCAGGAGAAAAGCTGCCGTATAAGGTGAATTCTCCTGAACTGACTCTTGTCGCAGGCTGCAGGACTGCATAGCGCATAGATTATTTACACCGGGTTTGCCTCTTCATTTTTTGTTACGATTACAATTGAGACGGGTATCAATACCTTCCTCTGACCAATAGGGCATTGATAGAGCCTATGGCGACTTTTGTCTGGAGTTTTACAGGTATCCGCTTCTCATCGTCTGTCAGCCAGATATAGATGTCGCCTTTCTTATAAAATATTCCTTCTGATTTCATCAACGGCTTAATCAATATCGTATCTACTGTGCCTGTCGGAAGCGTTACCTTTTCCTTTCTGAGCACCTGCACCTCAACATTCCAGACTTTTTTGCTGTCAAAAATGGTTACATAAACCGGCTCTCCGACAACGAGCTTCAGCGTCCTGAGATAATAGAAGCTCGACAGCGGATCAAATATAAGAGAAGGCACATCAAAACTATGCTGCTCATTGTTGATATGGTCTATGTATGTAACTTTATTGCCAGAGTTAAAAATTACCTCCTTGTCTCTCCTATGCCTGCCTTCTCTTATCTTGAGCCTGTAATTGACAGGCTCTCCGACAAACATCAATGAGGATTTTTTTGCGAGAATGCTCTCTACCCTGTCGTCAACGGTATAAAAAACAGAAACCCATTTAGCTGACTGCGCCGTAGAAACAATCTTTATATCATTGCCTGTTCTTGTTATCTCAAGTGTGGCTGTGCCTGCCTTGACGCCTGTCCATGTCAGGTCATATTCAAATTTCTCCGGAATGTTGAAGGAGAACGCTATCGGAGGATTTAAAAAAAGCAGAAAGGTAAAAATTAAAAGCTTCCTTCTAATATCAGCAATCTGTGGCATCTCAGGCTTTCTCCTTCTGCTGCGGTATTATGTTATATTAATATATGTTTGTTATTCCTGCAATAGATTTAAAAAACGGGCAATGCGTCAGACTCCTTCAGGGAAAGGAAGATGCGGTAACAATATATTCCGATGACCCTGCATCAACAGCAAAGAGATGGGAGGAATGCGGGGCAAAACTCCTTCATGTTGTTGACCTTGACGGCGCATTCACAGGCAGCCAGAAAAATCTTGATGCAATAATAAAGATAAGGCAATCCGTATCCATTGACATAGAGGTCGGCGGCGGAATAAGGGATATTAAAAAAATAGACGGCCTTATCAGCATCGGTATTAACAGAATAATACTCGGAACTGCAGTGATAGAAAAACCTTCTCTTCTGAAAGATGCCTGCGGTAAATATCCGGGCAGGATTCTTGCGGGCATTGATGCCAAAGGCGGCAAGGTTGCAGTAAAAGGCTGGGTTGAGGTTACAGGCGCCGATGCAAAAGACCTTGCGCGAGAAATGGAAAAGGCTGGCGCAGCAGGCATAATATACACTGATATATCAAGGGACGGAATGCTTGCCGGCCCGAATATTCCTGCCATGGAAGAAATGGTTGAAACCGTCAGCATACCGATAATTGCATCCGGCGGCGTGTCTTCCATCAAAGACATAATAGCTTTGAGGGAGATTAAAAATCTCTGGGGTGTGATAACAGGCAAGGCTATTTATTCTGGCGCTGTTGACTTGAAAGAGGCTATAAGGATTGCTCAGTCTCCGGGTTTTTGACAGCGCTTTCAGATCGGGGTTATAATCAATTTAAATATGAAAGCACGGGCTGTTGTTTTTCTTCTAATCATTTCAGTAATAACCGGCGTCTCCGTCGGAGGGTACTTTGCGTTTGCAAAAGGAATTCCTTCCATCGCAGAACTCAAACTGTACAAGCCTACGTCAGGCACAAAGATATACGCTGATGATGACACACTCATCAGAGAACTCAAAGTTGAAAAGGGCGTTTTCGTGCCTCTGAACAGAATGCCAAAACACCTTATAGATGCAGTGATAGCTGTTGAGGATTCAAGATTCTGGAATCATAAGGGCATAGATTACATTGCAATCGGCAGGGCAGTTTTAAAGGGTATTCTCCATGCAGAACTTAAAGAAGGCGGCAGCACAATAACCCAGCAGCTCGCAAAAGTTGTATTCCTCACCCCTGAGAAAACATTTAAAAGAAAGATCAGGGAGGCATCCCTTGCAATGAAGATGGAAAAGAATCTGGATAAAAAGGAGATACTTGAGCTTTACCTGAACAAGATATATTTTGGACATGGAGCCTATGGTGTTGAAATGGCGTCGCGCGTATATTTCGGAAAATCCGTGGGAGAACTGACTCTGCCGGAGGCAGCAATGATAACTGCACTTATAAAGGCGCCCTCCACATATTCTCCTTATAACAATCTCACAAAATCAAAGGAAAGACAGGAGACAGTACTTTTGCGGATGGAGGAAGAAGGATATATCAAAAAGTCTGAAAGGGAGAAAGCGGCAAAGCAGCCCCTTTATCTCTCAACGCTGAGAAGGGGCATGGAGGCAAATAATTACTTCATTGAATATGTCAGGAAATATCTGGAGGAAAAGTACGGAGAAGAGACCGTCTATAAAGGGGGACTCAAGGTTTATACCACACTTGACAGGGGAATGCAGGCTGCCGCGCAGAAAGCGCTTCAGGAAGGACTTAGAGAACTTGATAAAAGGAGAGGATGGCGCGGTCCTGTAGAGCATAAGGATATAGATGTTAAAAAAGAGATGGAGAGCAAAGATGTGCACAGCGCTGCTATCGGAGGAGGAGATGACATAGCATCAGGGCTTGTCCTTAAAGTGAGCAAAGCTGAGGCTGTTATTAAGACAAGAGGGATTATCGGCAAGCTTTCAATAGCCGATGCCCAGTGGGCAAGCGCTCTTCTCGATTCAAAAACAAAGAAATCTACTGTGATAAAATGGTTTAATCTAACAAAGATACTCAAGCCCGGGGATATTGTTAAGGTAAAGATTAAAGGCGCAAAAGGAAAAGAGGCTATCCTCGCCCTTGAGCAGGAACCGGAAGTTGAAGGCGCAGTCGTAGCAATTGAACAGAGAACAGGGTTTATAAGGACAATTATCGGAGGCTATGATTACACCAAGAGCGAATATAATCGTGCAATCCATGCAAAACGCCAGCCCGGCTCTGCATTCAAGCCGATAATATACGCTGCTGCAATGGATAACGGGTTTACGCCCGCATCCATGATAAATGACGAGCCTGTCACATATAAAGGCGGGCCAAAGGGTGACTGGACGCCTGAAAACTATGACCGCAAACATTACGGGCCTACAAGACTTAGGGAGGCGCTTACGTATTCAAGGAATGTTGTCACAGTAAAACTTGTTGACGCAGTAGGGATTGATAAGGTTATCAAATTCTCAAGGAGTATCGGGCTTGAAGGCGATATACCGTATAACTTAAGCATTGCCCTTGGCAGCCTTAGTGTCACTCCGCTTGAACTCTGCTCAGCGTACAGCGTATTTGCCAACAATGGTGTAAGAATGAACCCCATTGCAGTTGAATACATCACTGATTCAAAAGGAAAGATACTTGAGAGCAATGAACCCGAAGAAATGCAGGCGATAAGCAATCAGACAGCGTTTCTCATAACATCAATGATGCAGGATGTTATAAATTATGGAACAGGCTGGAGGATAAAGGCTTTAGGCAAACCTGCAGCAGGAAAAACAGGCACAACAAATGATCACAGGGATGCATGGTTTGTAGGATATACAACAGGAATCACCGCAGCTGTATGGGTGGGGTTTGACGATGTGAGGCCTCTCGGTTCTCAGGAAACAGGAGCAAGGGCGGCATCACCGATATGGCTAAACTTCATGAAGTCTGCATTAAACATCGCAGAATCTTCTGATTTCTCTGTGCCGGAAGGTATTGTAATGTATCCGATTGACCCGTCAACAGGTCTTCTGTCAAAAGAAGAAACCGCAACCTCTTTAAAAGAATATTTTAAAGACGGCACGCAGCCGACACAATTCTCCACTGCTTCGCCTTCTCCTGCCGGAGTGGAGCGAAAGAGCATTTCTAATCCGGATTTTGATTAATCCGGTGCAGTTCATTCATTAGTTTTAATCCTTATATAAAAATCTTTCCCGGATTAAGGATATTTTTAGGGTCAAAGAGGTTTTTTATTCCTTTCATAAGCTCAAGCTCATGTTTCTTTATCTCCATGCCGAGATACGGAGCCTTTGTAATTCCTATGCCGTGCTCTCCTGAGATAGTGCCTCCAAGGCTTAGGGTTACCTCAAATATCTCTCTTACAAGAGTCTCAACCTTTTGGTATTTTTCAGCGTCTTTTTTATCAACCATGATATTGACATGGATATTGCCGTCTCCTGCATGTCCGAAATTCACTATCTGTATGCCGCTTTCTTCGGAAAGCCCTCTCAGCTTTTTTAATATGTCAGGAATTTTATCTCTCGGCACAACAATATCTTCATTTATCTTTGTCGGATTCATATGATAAAGCGCAGGCGATATTGACCTCCTTGCCTCCCAGAGCTTATCGCGTGCAGCATCATCCTCTGCCATCTTTACATCCGCATTTAATGATTCGCAGATATCTATTATCCTTTCCGCCTGTTTTGTTATTGCTGACGGATGCCCGTCCATCTCAATTAGAAGAAGCGCCTCAACGTTTCTCGGGATTCCAACAGGCTTGAAATTCTCTACTGCAGCGATTGTTCCTGCATCCATAAACTCAAGTGTTCGGGGTATTATTTTTGATGCTGTTATTTTTGCTACTGCTGAGCCCGATGCCTCAAG
>JAHILQ010000048.1 GCA_018896985.1 Nitrospinota bacterium | reverse complement strand
TATTTATCTCCTTAGCATCTTTACCTAAGAATTCCCTATATGATTTAATTTCCTTCTCATTAAACCAACTCTCATTTGAAAGGAGGTTGTCCTTAATGTCTAATACATGCGCCCTTGCGCTTGACCACTGATAGTCCTCTACTCTCTTGACGAGTTTTGCCCTTATCGGATTCTGCTCTATGTACCTCATCACTGCCCATAAATAAGGCTCTTTCTCAACTACTGACGAAAAAAACCTGTTCTGCCATAGCCTTCCACTTCTGTTATATTTACGGTTTATGTATTGAGTATAAAGCAGGTTTGTCCCTCCAATGCCTCTGGCCAATGATGTTTCCTTTTCAGGCATTGCAAGGATATGAACATGGTTTTCCATTAGACAGTATGCGAGTATCTTCATTTTATATTTGTCTTTGTATCGTTGAAGGACGTCAAGATAAAACCTCTTATCTTCATCATCGAAAAAAGTTTTCTCTTTATTGTTACCTCTTTGTGTAATATGGTGAGGGTATCCCTCTGCGCATACTCTTGCAATCCTCGGCATGGGTATTATGCTATCCGAAACATTCCAATTTGTCAAGAAATACGGGAAGTGTCCCTATGTTTCCTACTATGTTTCCTATGTTTCGTCTCTATGTTTCGTCTATGTTTCCGTCCCCTATGTTTCCGTCCCTATGTTTCCTATGTTTCCGTCCCCTATGTTTCCGTCCCTGGAGTAAGAAAGATGCGGCTGATGACGAACAACCCGAAAAAGATTGTCGGGCTTGAGGGATACGGGCTAAAGGTAGTTGAGAGGGTTCCTGTAGAGACAAAGCCGCATGATAAAAATATAATTTATCTCAAGACAAAGAAGAAGAAATTAGGCCATATGCTGGACAGCGTGTAAGAGACCATCAGCAGGCTTTTATCCAATGCCTTAACACCTTAAAATGCCCTACCTGTCGTGAGATTGCTTCGGCTCACTTTGTGAACCTCGCAATGACATCAAAGCATGGGATTTTTCAGAGCCGCAATTTAAAATCTGATAAAATGTAGGCAGACATGGAAAGATTCGGGGCCAATACATATTGCTTGAAAAAATTGCTTACGGAGGCATAGCGGAGATTTTCAAAGCGAAGGAACTGGGTTGGCGTGCTGGAAAAATAGATGCGAAGATGTTAGAATCCTCAATCTTATGTCATACAAGAGCATAAAGGACTGGCCCGAAGAAGAAAGACCAAGAGAAAGGCTTCTCAGTCTTGGGGCATCTAACCTGTCCAGCGCCCAGCTTCTCGCTATTATACTCAGGACAGGCGGCGGCGGAAAGAGCGCAATAGATCTCGCAATGGAGATGCTGGACTCTTTAAAGAGTCTGAAAAATATTGAAAGCGCGTCAATAAAAGAACTCGCTTCCTTTAAAGGAATCGGCAATGCAAAATCAGCACAGATTAAGGCCGCATTTGAATTAGGGAGGAGACTCTTTATGGAACGTGATGTTAAAGGCCCTGTGTTCTCTTCAAGTCATGATGTGTATTCTTATTATTATCCGCTTGTCAGAGACTTCAAAAAAGAAATTCTTTTTTGCGCTATGCTTGATGCAAAAAACAGGATATTCAGGGATTGTAGGATTTCCGAGGGGACGCTTACAAATTCTCTCATTCATCCAAGGGAGGCGTTTAAGAACGCAATAAAAGAATCGGCAGCATCTGTTATCTTTATACATAACCATCCAAGCGGAGACCCTGCGCCAAGCCGTGAGGACATAGCCATGACCGAGAGGCTTATGCAGACAGGTGAAATTGTAGGCATAAAGGTTCTTGACCATGTGATAATAGGGGACAGCAGGCACACAAGTCTAATGGATGATGGATATATGAAAAATACCAAGGGGAGGGGTTAAATGCCGAAAATAAAAAGGGCAGTTGTAAGTGTGTCAAACAAAAAGGGGTTGGCTGAATTTGCAAAGTCGCTTCATTCATTGGGTGTTGAGATACTGTCAACAGGAGGCACTGCAAAGGCGCTGCGGGATGCAGGCGTTCCTGTGAAAGACGTATCTGATTACACGGGGTTCCCTGAGATGCTTGACGGCAGGCTGAAAACGCTGCATCCAAAAATTCACGGCGGCCTTCTTTCAAGGAGGGATAACCTGAAAGATATGGAGGATATAAAAGAATACGGCATAGAGCTGATAGACATGGTTGTTGTAAATCTTTATCCCTTTGAAGAGACTGTGGCAAAACCTGATGTTACATTTGCAGAGGCAATAGAAAATATAGATATAGGCGGGCCCACAATGCTTCGTTCTGCCTCAAAAAACTTTAAGGATGTTGCGGTAGTGACAGACTATAATGACTATGGCAGCATTATTAGGGAGATGAAAGAGCTTAAGGGAGACCTCAGTTACAGGACGCGGCTTGAACTTGCGAAAAAGGTCTTCATGCTTACGTCAAGGTATGACAATGCAATCGCTGATTATTTTAAAAGTGTCAGTGTCAGTGATTAGTGTCAGAAAAAAACTGGCACTGACACTCTGACACT
>JAHILQ010000047.1 GCA_018896985.1 Nitrospinota bacterium | reverse complement strand
TCCATTTTATCCCTCTATCTCCTCAAGCAGGGCGTCAAGAAGTTCTTCTTCCTTCACCTGCTTTATTATCTTTCCTTTTTTGAATAGTATGCCCCTCTTTTTTCCGCCTGCTATTCCGAAATCAGCCTCCCTTGCCTCTCCCGGGCCGTTGACAACACAGCCCATAACAGCAACAGTAACAGGAGTTTCAATATTCCTGAGTTTTGCCTCAACCTTTTTTACAAGCCCTCTGAGGTCAATGTTGCACCTGCCGCATGTTGGACAAGAGATTATCTCAGCGCCTTTCTCTCTTATTCCGAGAGTCCTCAATATCCCGTATGCTACCCTGACCTCCTCAGCAGGGTCTGCTGTAAGAGAAACCCTGATAGTGTCTCCTATCCCCTCTGAAAGCAGTATGCCAATGCCGACAGAACTTTTTATTATTCCTGTAGATGGAGGACCTGCCTCTGATATTCCGACATGAAGCGGGTAATTATATTTTTTTGAGAACAGCCTGTATGCCTCTATTGTTGTTGGAACATTTGATGCCTTAAGAGAGACTTTAATATCTTTAAAGTTCATGTTTTCCAGAATCTTTATATGCCCAACTGCGCTTTCAACAAGCGCCTCTGGTTTCGGGTGTCCGTATTTCTGCAGCAGTTCTTTTTCAAGCGAGCCTGCATTAACTCCTATTCTGATCGGTATTCTGTTGTCTTTGGCAGATGCAACAACTTCTTTAACCTTCCACTTTGCGCCTATATTGCCCGGGTTAATCCTCAGCCCGTCAACTCCCTGCTTTATTGCCTCAAGCGCAAGCCTCCAGTCAAAATGGATGTCTGCTATCATCGGGATGCTGGCAGATTTTTTTATCCTGCCGAGCGCCTTTGCCGCATCCATGTCAGGCACGGCAAGCCTTATGATTTCACATCCTGACTTTTCAAGAGCTTTTATCTGCTTTACCGTTGCCTTTACATCTCTCGTGTCTGTCTTTGTCATTGACTGGACACTGACAGGATTCCCGCCGCCGACAGGCACCTTGCCTACATGGATTGTTCTTGTTTTTTTACGAATCCCCATTCTTATTTCCGTTCCCCTTGTTCTTCTCTTTGTTGTCCATCTGCTTCTGCATCTCTTTTTCTCTCTGCTTTTTTTCCCTGTATGCCTCAACTGCCTTAACGTGTTCATCTGCCGTGACAGAGAATTGATGCGAGCCGTCATTGTTTGAGACGAAATATATGTAAGCCATATCAGCAGGATAAAGCGCTGCGGTAATTGATTTAATGCCGGGAGAAGCAATAGGCCCCGGTGGAAGCCCTTTAATTATATATGTGTTGTAAGGTGTTTTCCTCTTCAGGTCACTCATGGTTATTCTTTCGCTTGACCTCTTTATGCCATAAACAGCGGTAGGATCTGCCTGAAGCGGCATCCGCTTTTTGAGCCTGTTGTGATAAACAGCAGAGATTAACTGCCGCTCACTGTTTATTATCGCTTCCTTTTCTATTATAGATGCAAGCGTCAGAACCTCCCTTTCAGAGAACCCAAGTTCTGCGGCCCTTGCCCTTAATTTCTCGGAATATTTTTCCCGCAGGCTGTTTATCATCATGCCGAGAGCGTTTTCAGGCTCTATGCCCTTTGGCAGCTTGTATGTGTCAGGAAAGATATAGCCTTCAATTGACGGCGCATCAATATTGTATGCCCGCAAGAAACTTTTGTCTGTTGAAAGCTCTTCAAAGCCTTCCCTGTCAACAATATTTCTCTCGGCGAGCTTTTCGCCTATCTCCAGAAGCGAATCGCCTTCAACTATCGTTATGTCATACTCTATAATCTGCCCGTTCTTTAAAAGCATTAAAACAGACATCGGATTCATCGCGCCTGTGATTGAGTAGTAGCCGGCCCTTATCTTCCTGTGCAAACCTGTAAGCCTGCCGGCGAAGATAAAAAGATTTTTGTCCCTAATTAAATTTTCTTTTGCAAGGATTTCAACTGCCTGTCTGAAGGTAGCGCCTTTCGGTATCTGCACCTCTCTTGTTTTTGTGCCTTCAGGAAGCGGCGCTATGAATTCCACCGCCGCATATGCAGCATACAGGAAAACAAGGCAGAAAATTATAATTATGAAATTTCTTTTCATTATTTTTAGCATGCCAGAATCAGTATTAAGAGTCAATCCTGCCTGTGCCACCTGCCTGTCGCGGCTGCGACGCAGACAGGCACGGCAGACAGGGCGCACAAAACAAAAGAGGCGTATTGGATACGCCTCTTTATTAGTTTTATTCGTTGTTAATGCCTAAACTCTAACACCTAAAACCTGTTTTTTAATACATTCCGCCCATTCCGCCGCCTGGAGGCATTGCAGACGCTTCGGATTTTTCCTCAGGAACATCTGCAACCATTACAGCGGTCGTTAGCAACAGCGCTGCAACCGATGCTGCATTCTGGAGTGCATATCTTGTCACCTTTGTTGGGTCTATGATGCCTGCCTTTATCATGTCAACATATTCTTCTTTATCAGCGTCAAATCCATAGTTTATCTCTTTTGAGTTCTTCACCTTCTCAACAACCACAGCGCCTTCCATTCCTGCATTGTTGACTATCTGCCTGATCGGTTCTTCAAGCGACCTTTTTACGATCTCAACGCCTATCTGCTGGTCCTCGTCAAGCTTCAGATTCTTCAGTGCGTGGAGTGTCCTGAGAAACGCAACGCCTCCTCCCGGGACAATCCCCTCTTCAACAGCTGCCCTTGTTGCGTGGAGCGCATCTTCAACCCTTGCCTTCTTCTCTTTCATCTCTGTCTCTGTTGCTGCTCCGACATTAATGACTGCCACTCCGCCGACGATCTTTGCAAGACGCTCCTGAAGTTTTTCCTTGTCGTAGTCGGATGTCGTCTCCTCTATCTGCGCCTTAATCTGCTTTATTCTGCCTTCAATCTTTTTGTGGTCCCCGGCGCCTTCAACTATTGTTGTGTTCTCTTTGTCAATGGTTATCTTTTTTGCCCTTCCGAGGTCTGATATTTTTATGCTTTCAAGCTTTATCCCGAGGTCTTCGGATATCATTGTTCCGCCTGTGAGGGTTGCAATGTCTTCAAGCATTGCCTTCCTCCTGTCGCCGAATCCCGGAGCCTTTACAGCGCAAACCTGAATTGTTCCGCGGAGCTTGTTGACAACAAGTGTTGCGAGGGCTTCACCCTCAACGTCTTCTGATAAAATTAACAGGGGCTTGCCCATCTTTGCGGTCTGCTCAAGTATAGGAAGAAGGTCCTTCATGCTTGAAATCTTCTTCTCATTGATGAGGATGAATACGTCTTCAAGGATGCATTCCATCCGCTCAGGGTCTGTTATGAAATAGGGGGATATGTAGCCTCTGTCAAACTGCATGCCTTCAACAACATCAAGTGTTGTTTCCATGCTTTTTGCTTCTTCAACTGTGATTACGCCGTCCTTTCCGACCTTATCCATTGCCTCTGCGATTATATCGCCGATTGAAGGGTCGTTGTTTGCAGAGATGGTTCCAACCTGCGCTATCTCTTTTTTATCCTGAACAGGTTTGCTCATTTTCTTGAGTTCGGCGACAACGACCTCTACTGATTTTTCAATCCCCCTTTTTATGTCCATGGGGTTAGCGCCTGCAACTACATGCTTCATGCCCTCCCTGTAGATAGCATGGGCAAGAACAGTTGCTGTTGTTGTGCCGTCGCCTGCAACGTCGGATGTCTTTGATGCGACCTCTCTGACAAGCTGGGCTCCCATGTTCTGCCACGGGTCTTTTAACTCTATCTCTTTTGCAACTGTAACGCCGTCTTTTGTTATTGTCGGAGCGCCGTATTTTTTATCAAGTATTGCGTTCCGTCCTTTAGGCCCCAGCGTTGCTTTTACCGCATCTGTAAGCTGGCTTATGCCTTTCAGTATTGAACTCCTTGCTGCTTCATCAAAAAGAAGCTGTTTAGCCATTTGTTACTCCTCCTTCTATTTTTTAAAAGTTTTTTAGCCTTCTACGATTCCTAAAATATCTTCTTCTTTTATGATGAGATATTCTTCGTTTTCCATCTTAATCTTTGAGCCCGAATACTTATCAAAAAGTATCGTGTCTCCTACCTTAACCTCCATAGGCTGGCGTTTGCCGTCATCGGTTATCCTGCCTGTGCCTACTGCCATTACTGAGCCTTTCTGTGGTTTTTCCTTGGCTGCATCCGGAATGTAAAGGCCGCCTGCTGTCTTTTCCTCTTCCGAGGAATACTTAACAAATACCCTGTCTCTAAGTGGTTTGAACTTCATAAAACATATCTCCTTTCTTAAGGTTTAACTGATAGCTGTCCCGATAATATCGGGATTTGACTTGTTAGCACTCACTAACAGAGAGTGCTAATATAATAGTTAGCCGGCATTTAAGGCAAGAGCTTTTAAGGGGTATTTAAGGCTTGAAATCTCGTTTAATCGGATTTTTTCTTGTATTTTCTGTCTTTTTCAGATTTTTATGGTTTTTTCTTGTTTTCTATGAAATTTTCTATTGTGAGTTTTTCGTCCGCAACTTTAAGCTTTATCTTGCACTTGGGACAACCTACGACCACTCTCTGAACCTCCCTTTAGGCAGCCATATCTTAATCGTCAAAAGACCCGTAAGGAATCCTCCGATATGGGCAAACCAGGCAACACCGCCCTGAGGCAAAAGTCCCTGGCTGAGGATTCCATTGACAAACTGTATAATCGCCCAAAATCCAATAACTATCAAGGCAGGAATTTTAATAACCTGAACAAAGAATCCGAAAAATATCAGGGTGTGCACCCTCGCGCGTGGGAATAAAAGTATATAGGCGCCGAGGACACCAGCAACTGCGCCGCTTGCGCCTATCATTGGCACAGTTGAAGAAGGCGATGATATCGCATGCGCATATGAGGCTATAATCCCGCTTACAAGATAAAATAGAAGAAACCTGAAGTGGCCAAGCCTGTCTTCAATATTATTGCCAAATATCCAGAGGTAAAGCATGTTGCCGCCAATGTGCAGCAGGCCTCCGTGAAGAAACATGGATGAAAAAACAGTAGCCATCGGATGCAGCGCCTGTGTCTTTTCAAGAGACAGCAGTCCTGAAGGAATCGCGCCGTAGTTATAAATGATATATCTTTCGCCGGCAGGCGAAAGGATTTCCCATAAATAGGCAAGAATGTTAATTGTGATTATCCCTATTGTAACGAAGGGAAACGTTTGTGTCGGATTGTCATCTTTAAATGGAAACATTTTTTCTTCTCATCCTGCGTGATATTAATACTACCCCAAGTGATTATTTGCGGTCAAATTATATTACTAAGAAGTGCAAAAGTATGGCAACATGACTGTCATTCCCGCTTGTCGGGTTTGTCATTCCGACTTGTTCGGAATCATTCTGCGATTCCTGACAAGCAGGAAGGATGCTGGACAAGCCAGCATGACAGCATGGAGAAGGATTGCGGCGATCCCCGTCAAGCGGGGACAGGCTCTGCCGCAATGACAAAAAAGTATGCACATGTCTTCTTGCTTACGAGCGTATTAGTAACTTACAATTCAAATACACATTCTGTTATCGGACTGTTATAATAATAGCAGACATTTTAACTGATATTTCCAGTCCTTAAAAGGAGGATGAGGATTAAATGAATTTAAAAGGGTGAGGGGAAAGTAATTATGTATCGTTTCCTTATTGTAATCGAAAAGGCAAATGGCACCTATTCTGCATATTCACCTGATTTGGCGGGTTGTATTGCCACTGGCGCTACACGTGAAGAGGCAGAAAAAAATATGCATGAAGCTATTGAAATGCATATTCGTGGATTATTGGAGGACAAACTGCCAATTCCTGAATCTCATTCTTTTGCGGAATATGTTGCTGTTCAGTAAAGGAATTTTCGGTCACTTCCACTGACAGGGAACGGGATTAAAAGGAGGCTAAGGATTAAAATGAATTATATGCGTAATGCGTTTATCCCTCCATTTTGGCGGTGTATACGCAATTATTGCGGATGTGAAATAGTTATGGGCAAGGCTAAAAAAAACACTAATGAGAATTAAAGAACTTCAAATAAATAAATGGCAAGTCATAAGACAAGCTGATTTTCTTGGCCTTAGTAACTTCGTTGTAATAGCTTGACCAAACGGAGTTGGAAAAACAAAAATTAAAGACGCGATTGTTCATATTTTTCAAAACGGAGGTAATCCACCTACTGGTTCAAAGGTAATTCTTGAGGCGACAAATGAAGAAGAAAGAACTGTTTGGAAAAATGTAGAAGTTATATTACCACAAGGTTTTTGGGGTACATTTTTTAGTAATCAGAATAAAAGACTTAAAACCAAATCAAGACTTATTCAAATTGACTCAAACCGAAGTGTTGATACTCTTAATTTTAAGGAATTAACATTTAATCAAATTGGGAATCCTGAAGAAGAAACTGTGGGTTATGACTATGGTTTTGCATTGGTAAAGAACCGGTTTGTTGATATTTGTAGAACTCTCCATAGATTAAAAAGTAAAGAGGTAACATCTGTTTACAGCGAATATCAATCTAAAATCAATCCAGCTATATCGGAAGTAACACTACATAAACTTCAAGACCCTACTGAAAAATATATTGACCTCTTCGGAAAGCTACTTTACCCTAAAAAAATGCTACCGATAGACATCAATAGTTCAACTATTCAATATAAGGAAGAAGATGGAAGCACACGGCAGTTTTCAGAACTATCATCAGGAGAAAAAGAAGTTGTTATTTTAACCTTTGATATTCTTACTCAAAACCCCTACGACTGTTTAATACTGATTGACGAACCCGAAGTTCACCTTCATCCCGAATTATCTTTTAGGCTTATCAAAGTATTAAAATCAATAGGAGAAAGGAATCAGTATTTTTTATTTACACATTCAGCCGACATAATTGGCAATTCTTTAGATACAGGCGTTCACTTCATAAGACCGCAATCAAGAGTAACAACAGGAAACCAAGTTGTAAGAGTTGATGAAAATAATATTGAGGACTTAAAGAGTATTCCGAATATCAGAGAAACTATTGGGATGGTTTCAGTTGGAAAAAAACTTTTGTTTGTTGAAGGCAATAGCACAAGTATAGACAGGAATGTTTTTGCGACAATGGCGAAGGCATCAAAAATTGATGTTGCAATAATTCCATCTAATAGCTGCTCAAACATCAACAATATGTCTTTGATTTGTGAGGCACTTGAAAAGGGACTGTTTGGAGTAGAATTATTTATGGTTCGTGATAGAGATGGTTTGGTAGCTGACCAGATAAGCACTTTCAGCACCAAATCAAAAGGACGATTAATCTTTCTTCCCTATTATCACATTGAGAATGCTTTTTTAAATCCCCAAGCCATTGAGGTAGTTGCAAAAAAGGTTTTGCTTACTGGCGCACCGACAGCAAAGGAGATAGAATCAAAAATGATTGAACTTGCTAAACAACAACTCAATCATGCTATAACTCTTTATGTAAAAAGTGAAATCTATTTTCAGGCAGGAAACTTTGATGTATCCCCAAAAATTACCATTGATACATCAACTTCCATCGCAGATTTGAAGAACGCAATGAATGACCAAAAGAATAAAATCCTGATTGAATACAATTCCAATTTTAGTGAAGCACTGATTGAGGCAAGATTAAATTATTGGAAAGGAGTTCTTGAAAACTCTATCAAAACAGGTTGGACAGAGGATGCAAGAAGATATTTCATCGGAAAAAGGTTATTAAAAGAAATTCAAGGTTGGCTCTTTGAAACAAAAAACATTCTGCTTTGGGAGCATATTGTTAATAGCGAAGAAGCAGTTTGCCAGCAGACTTGTAAAGAACTACTTGACATTCTTAACAGTATTTAGATACTAACAAGGGCTTTCTCACAAGTAAGGATAACAAACAAACAGAAACAGTATAAAGAAAATGGCGAAAAGTAATTACGAAAATTATACACACGCTCAACTTGTTGAAGAATTGAAGAAACTAAGCAAGCGGAAGAAATATGGCTTGGTGTGGGAAGAAGAAAAGACGAAAGAAAAATTTGAAGCCGATGCCGAAAGTAAATTACCCGTTCTTGTTGAGGACAAAAAGAGAGAAATAAAAACCGATGCTGACAAACCCACACATATTTTAATTGAAGGCGACAACTACCATGCACTTTCTGTTTTAAATTACACTCATGCTAAAAGCATTGATGTAATTTATATTGACCCGCCCTATAATACTGGTGCAAGAGATTGGAAATACAACAATGATTTCGTTGAAGATGAAGATGCTTTTCGGCATAGTAAGTGGTTATCATTCATGAATAACCGATTGAAATTATCTAAGAAATTATTAAAACCGAAAGGAGTTTTAATTTGCACAATTGATGAAAATGAGCACGCTACATTAGGTTTATTGTTGCAAGAGATATTTTCTGATAGAGAAATAGTTTGCGTTACAATCGTTCATAATCCTGGCGGAATTCAAGGAAAAAATTTTTCCTATTGTCATGAATATGCCTATTTCGTTCATCCCAAAAATGGCACATTCATTTCCAAGATTAGAAGAGATGATATTGACCCTGTTCCTTTGCGTGACTGGGGAAAAGAGAGTGCAAAAAGAGAATCAGCAAAAAATTGTTTTTTCCCAATTTATGTAAAAGATGAAAAAGTAATTGGCTTTGGAGAAGTATGTCTGGAAAAATTTCACCCGAAAGAATCTAACATACTTAGAAAAGATGGAGTAACTGAAATTTATCCAATAGATAAAAATGGAATTGAAAGGAAATGGAGATTTTCAAGACAAAGTATAGAGGGAATAAGAGATGAATTGATTTGCAAAAGAATGAAAGATGAATTAGTAATTGTTAGAGACAAAAAAGATTATCGCTGGAAAACAGTTTGGACTGATGGAAAATACAATGCAAATGTTTATGGAACTAAACTACTCAACAATATTATTGAAATTAATTTTCCATTTCCTAAATCAATTTACGCAGTAATAGATTGCATTAGAGCAGTGACTCACAACAAAGATAAATCTACAATTCTTGACTTCTTCGCTGGTTCAGGTACAACAGGACATGCGGTATTAGAATTAAATAAAGAAGACGGAGGCAAGAGACAATTTATTTTATGCACCAATAATGAAAATAATATTTGCACTGAGGTTTGCTACCCAAGAGTAAAGAAAGTAATTCAAGGGTACAAAAGCACGAAAGGAGAAAAAACAGAAGGATTGGGCGGTAACTTAAAATATTACAAAACAAACTTTGTCGGCTCAGAGCCAACACACCGAAACAAAAAACTGCTTACTGATAAAAGCATTGAAATGCTTTGCATCAAAGAAAATACCTTTGATGAAGTAATAAATAAAAAAGATTTTTTCATTTTCAAAAGCAAAGAAAAATTCACTGCCATTCTTTTTAATGAAATAAAAATAAATGAATTCAAAGATGAAATTAAGAAATTGAAAATGCCTGTTTCAGTTTATGTGTTTTCATTGGAGGGTGATGATTTCAAAGAAGAATTTGAAAATTTAAAAAATGATATTACCCTTTGTTCCATTCCCGAAGCCATCTTAAAAGTTTATCGGAGAATTTACGGAGCAGGGCAAATGAAATTAAAAGTTTAAAAATAATGTACAAAGATTTAGATTATAAAAATACAGCCATTAAACAGTTGCTTGTGAAAGCAAATGAATTGCTTGAAGAAAGCGGCAGCGACAGCATTGTTTTTAAAGCGCCCACCGGAGCAGGAAAAACAATTATCATGGCTGATTTCCTGATGCAGTTTGTTAGTGAAAGAAAAGACCATCGGACTTTTTCTTTCATCTGGGCTGCCCCAAGAAAACTGCATACACAAAGCAAAGAGAAGTTAGAAAGTTTTTACAAAGACAACCGTATTCTGGAATGTTCAAACATTGAGGAACTCACCGACAAAAAAATAAATGAGAATGAAATTCTTTTTCTGAATTGGGAAAGCATCAACAAGAAGGACAATGTTTTCATTCGTGAAAACGAAAATGATTTTAATCTCACTTCCATCATCAACAATACGATTGAAGAGGGCAGAGAAATTATTCTGGTAATTGATGAAAGTCATCACACTGCATCGGCAGAAAACACAAAGGGTTTGATTGAAATAATGAAACCTAAAATTACGATTGAAGTTTCTGCAACTCCACACATGACATCCGACAACATCGTGAAAGTGAAATTTGAAAATGTTGTAAAAGAAGGAATGATAAAGGAAAAAGTTTCATTGAATCCCGAACTGAAAGAAGATAAATTGGAAGGCGAAGGGAGCGATGAATTTATTTTGAAAGAGGCATTGAAGAAAAGAGAAGAACTGAAAAAACAATTTGAAAAAATCGGAAAGGAATTTATCAATCCTCTTTTGCTGATTCAGTTACCTGACAACAACAGTTTAGATTTTACAGACAAGAAAGAAGAAATTGAAAATCTGCTTGCAAAAAAGTTTAACATCACAACAGCTAACGGAAGAATGGCAGTTTATTTATCAGAGGACAAACGCAACCTTGAAAACATTTCAAAGAATGATAATGAAGTAGAAGTTCTTTTGTTCAAACAGGCAATTGCATTAGGTTGGGATTGTCCCCGTGCTTACATTCTTGTTTTGTTTCGTGAGTGGCATTCAGAAAATTTTTCCATTCAGACAGTCGGCAGAATTATGCGTATGCCTGAGATAATGCGTTACGACATTGAGGAGTTGGATAAAGGATATGTTTATACAAACATTGCGAACAACAATATAAAGATTGAGGAAGAATTAGCAAGAAATTATTTTACGATTTACACCGGTAAGAGAACCGAAACTTATAAGCCGATTGATATTGTTTCTTATCACATCATGCGGCAAAGAGAATCGACACGGTTAGACCCTTCATTCATCACAATCTTTTTGAAACACGCAAAGAAGACTTCTTTAAAAAATAAAATCAATACAAAGGTTTCTAAAATCACAGACCACATTCCGATTGACGGAATAATTCATTTGGAAAATGTAGGAACAGTAGCAGAGTCGGTTGAAATTTACGGAAACATTTCGCTTGCGAAAACAACAACAGAACTCGAACTTGCTTTTAAATATTTTATTCAGGAAGCACTGCATGCAGGAGAAATGTTTCCCGAACAGCGTTCAGTTGGCAGAGTGTGCACAAGCATTTATCATTTTTTTTCTGAAGAACTGAAAATGAATTACGAAGAAGTGCAAAGAGAAATAATGACAATCGTAATGAGCAGCAAACAGGCGTTCACAGATGTTATTAACGAATCTTTGAAAGAATATAAATTGACTCACCCGAAAGAGAAAAATAAAGCCGTGCAGAATGATGAGTTGTGGAATGTTCCAGAGAAAATTGATTTCAACGCAAATCACAAAGAGAGAAAACCGAAGTTGAAAAAAGCAATCATGAATCCGTTTTATGAATCCACATCGCCATCAAAAACATGGGAGACAGAAAAAAATTTCATTGATTTTTTGGACAATCACAAAGAAGTTGAATGGTGGTTTAAGAACGGGGAGAGAGACGGAACTTATTTTGCAGTTCCCTACAAAGACGAGCAGGAAGAAGACCAAACATTTTATGTTGACTTCATTGTAAATTTTAAAGACGGAAGGATCGGTTTGTTCGATACAAAGTCAGGATGGACAGCAAAAGATGCGGGAACAAGGGCAGACGGCTTGCAACGATACATCAAAGAGCAAAACAAAAAAGGAAAGAAACTTTTCGGCGGAATTGTAATTCCGAAGTCAGGTTCATTCTACACTTACACAGACATTCCTTACAGATATGACAAGCAATTGACGGACTGGAATATTTTAGAGATTTAAAAATCGGGGATAAATTGGGACGCTTTACATTTTATAGATTTGAAACCTTGAAAAAATGATTTTAATTTTTTAATTAAATGAAACCACTTAAAGTATTAAGCATAAAAATATGGGGACGCTTTTAATTTTTTTGTCGGATAAGGAGAACACGATATGCCTTTTGTGAGGATTGATTCCTGCCTGACGGTAGGCAGGTGTGGAAGGGCAGGGAAAAGGAAACGAAGAAGAAATTAATTAAAAATGTAACCTCTGCTGTGGTTGAATCAATCGGCTGTTCGCCGGAAGCCGTTCAGGTTGGGTAATCATGAATCTCACATAACAGGGAAAGGATTCGATCCTTGCATAGTTCCAGAATCTGATAAAGTAATTCCATATTTACTTGATATGGTTCGTCAAGATTCGCCTGAACATTATAGGATTTTAGAAGAATCACTCGGGTCAACATAAAAGAGGATCGTCTTAGTTCAAAGATAAAAAGTGCAATATGACGAAGTCAATAGATAAAACTAATTCAAAACAGTCAAAAGTGAAAACAATAAAAAAAGATAACTTTCTTAAGAGTGCTGCTGTATGTCTTGCAAATGCAAATAGGCTAATATTGAATGCAGAACTACTTAATGGTGATGCCGATACTGTTACTACATCTTATGCCTTGGCTTTTTTGGCCCAGGAAGAAATTGCAAAGGCTTTTTTACTATATTTAATCTACTCTGAAGCTTTGCCCTGGAATCAATATATTCAAAGGTCATTAAAAGACCATACATGTAAACAACTCTGGTTTATTGTTTTAGATGCACTTAATCCAGATTTTGATGAGTACTTAGAAAAAATCAAAAAACCTGGGTATATGGGTTTAAAAAATTTCATAAATGAAGTAGGTGATGCGTTAAATTGGTATAGATATGCCAAAATTTACTCATGGGAACAAGGATATTATGATTGGAGTGATAATCCCTTTAATGAAAATGTTAAACATATATTTAAAGGCAAACTAGACAGAAAGAAACAAGATGCTCTCTATGTTAGAATAGGTAAAAAAGGAGAAGTGATTTCTGAACCCGGTTCAATTAAGAAACAAGATGTTGATAAGGCAATTGATACTGCAAAAAGATTTTATCGTTTTGCAAATAATCTTATTGAAAAAGATTTCCTTTCAACTCATGATGAACACATAGACTGGCTAAAGAATACCCTGAAACACATATTTACACCTCCAACCGAAACAGGTCGTGAAGATACAAATTCTATTCCGGGAATTAGATTTTTTGAGGTAAGTTTACCAACTGTCGATGTTCCAAGAAATAAGGTAACAGAAAAGGGGATAAGTAACAGAAAATGGGACGGTTCTATTAAATGACGAAAGAGGCAGTGATGAAGCCAAAAGGAAGGTAGAGTAAGGGAGAAAATGAAGGAAAATAGAACCGTCCCATTAAACCATTACGACTACTTCTTCAAGATTATGAGTTTTCTTCATTTGACAGACCCTGTCCCAGAATTCCTGAAATCCTCTGCCGGTGTTAAAAAAACCAAACGGCTTTATGTCCGTACCGTCAGGACATCTGCAATATCCGGTATGTTTCGTTTTGCTCGCATCCACTATTACAAGAAGTGTTTTCTCATTGACTCTCTTAAGGGGGAAAATAGGGACAGCGACCGTTTAAAAAGGAAACTGCTCGCAACGGCAGATGACAACTTCAGAGGGGCAAGGTTTTTGAGAGCCTTGCCCCTTTTTATTTTTCCCTGACATATAACTTGCAGGCATGGTAAAATTAAGTAACCGGAAGGAGGTGGGCTTATGGACACAATCAAAGAAGCCGCAATTGAAACTATAAAACGCTTGCCCAGCGAGTGCTCTATTGAGGACATAATGTATGAAATAAATTTTATCGCTCAAGTCCTTGATGGCATTAAAGACGCTAATGAGGGGAAACTACTAACAACAGAGGAACTTCTCGGAAGAGTTGAGCAGTGGGCAAAATAAAATGGACTGAGAAAGCAAGCAGTCATTTACAGGCAATTCACGATTATATCGCTAAAGATTCCAAAGCATACGCAACTCGTTTCGTAAAATCCCTCATCAAAGCAACCGAAAAACTTGAAATAATGCCAGAGTGCGGATGTATCGTGCCGGAGCTTGAAGGTTACGGTTTTAGAGAAGTTATTTACAGAAATTATCGGATTGTTTACAGGCTCACCCATAATGACATTGTTGAAATACTTGCTGTTGTACATGGCGCTCGTGAAATCAAGAGAGCGCTTTATGAGGAATGGGAGCTAAGGTAAAAAATCAATTCGGGTCAAACCTGCAAAATACATTTTATAGAATCATAAAGACTGCCCGCAGCGACAGATAACAGAGTGCTTGAGGTTTATAACCAAAGGCTACGTCATGTTATGATACAATTATGTTATCTTTTATGCAGAAAGGAGATAAGACATGAACTGGAGAGAAAGAATAAGTGTTGACCCGCTTGTATGTCATGGGAAAGCCTGTATTAAAGGAACACGGATTATGGTATCGGTTATTCTGGATAACTTGGCAGAAGGCATCAAAGAGACGGAAATTTTAAAAAGTTATCCATCACTGAGACCAGAAGATATTAAAGCAGCTATTGCATATGCTGCAGAACTGTCTAATGAAAGACTGGTATCAGTGCCGGCATAAGTAAAGATGCAGTTCAAGATAGATGAAAACCTACCGCTTGAAATTGCAGATCTGCTCGAGGGCGTAAACCGGATATTTCTCATATAGCAGCAAGCCTCAATGTGTTATAATATTTCTCTGAAATGGGAAAAAATCCTGAAAAAACATCTGTTACGCTGGACGATATACAGCCGCTTTGCCCTGTATGCGGAAGGGAACTCGACAAAGGCAAAATCACTTC
>JAHILQ010000008.1 GCA_018896985.1 Nitrospinota bacterium | reverse complement strand
TCGATTCCGCAATAAAATTTGTGCTGCTTGGTGTAAAATCTCATACAGGGCCTCCTTTAAAGTTTTGGGGGATGCTAAATATTACCGCTTTGCGGTATATTTTAAGGAGGCCTTAATAAGTATCAAATCACTCCAGCGGACAGCGTGAAACGCCGCCGCTGATTTTGGTCGTTATGTATTTAAAAAAATTCCGTTTCAATTATAATAGTGCATGTCCAACCGATTACTGGAACTTTTTGAAGATGAAAAACTGATAGAACGAATCCAAAAACGATTGCCCCATCTTTTTCAACTTGCGGAATTTGAAAGTTCAAGGGCGGGTAAAATTGGGATGGAAGTCGGCTCTGTCCGTGAGAGAATAATTGTTGCGTTACTCATTTATAAATTTGGCGAAGCAAACGTTGAATCAGAGATTCCAATTACTGAAGCAGAAGTAGATGTAAGACTACTTGGCGAACCTATATCTATAAAGACAATCACGGGCAACAGCTTCGGAGGAGTAAAACTGATATGGACAGTAGACGCCGAGAAGTCAAGACAATTCAGTGAAGAATATGTGCCTCATTGTGATATGTTACTCGTTCAAATAAATTGGGAGCAAGAGGGAGGTTTTTATTACATCCCTGTCAAGGTTCAGAAGAAACTTTTTGATAGAATAGGAAGAAAGAAATATATTAAGCTTCCAAAAGCAGGAACAAACCCGCGAGGCGTTGAGATTACTAAAGAAGCCTTGACAGGTTTAGTGGAAGACAGTGATACAAAAGTCATTAAAATAAATTGGCAACGCAGCGACATAAAGTTCAATCCTTATAGCAGATGGGTTGACCTTTGGAAAGAGGACAAAGATGAGGGCTAATCATAGAGATAGAAGAAACGGGACAAAGACAAGTGCTTTTGGTTCGCCGGGTCGAATCGGTCATGATTCAAGTTCTTTTTATGCAAGCAGGTTGTATGAAGGACTACCGAAAGAAAATAAAGTTAAATATTTAGAGGATCCTGTACCATCAGATTGTTTGGATAAAATCTTTTGCAAGTCAAGTGAACATATGGAAGAACTCCCTGACAACAGCATTCATCTTATGATTACATCTCCCCCTTACAATGTGGGGAAGGTATACGATGAAAACCTTACAATGATGGAATACAGAACATTTTTAAAGAACGTATGGAAAGAAGTTAAAAGGGTTCTTGTCCCCGGGGGTAGAGCTTGTATTAATGTTGCTAATCTCGGCAGAAAACCATATATTCCACTTCACAGTTATATTATTGAAGATATGCTTGAGATAGGTTTTCTCATGCGTGGTGAAATCATTTGGAACAAGGCTTCAAGCGCAAGTCCATCCACAGCTTGGGGCAGTTGGCTGTCTGCCGGCAATCCTGTATTGCGAGACATTCACGAATATATTTTAATTTTTTCAAAGGAGTCTTTTTCAAGGAAAAGAGGAAACAAAAAAGATACAATTGCTAAAGAAGATTTTCTTGAGTGGACAAAAAGCGTCTGGACATTCCCAGCAGTCTCAGCACGAAGCATTGGACATCCCGCTCCATTTCCTGAAGAATTACCACACAGATTGATTCAACTATATACTTTCAAGGGCGATGTTATTTTAGACCCATTCTGCGGTAGCGGCACTGCTTGCCTTACTGCATTGAAAGATGACAGGCATTATATCGGATATGATATTGAACCTTCCTATGTTAAATTAGCAAACCAAAGAATTAAAGAACACTTAAATCAATTGAATATTTTTGAAAAAGAGAGGCATTGGGGTCAAAGCTAAACAATACACTTTACAGGAATAGACCAAGAGTAACAACCTAACCATTCATTCTAGCCGACCGCTTGACAGCGGCGGCTGAATTTAACCGTTACGCTTTTTCTTTTGCAAGTTTTCTGTTCACATGAAACTGCTGGACAATTGAAAGAATGTTGTTCACCAGCCAGTAAAGTACGAGTCCTGATGCAAAGTTAAGAAACATGAATGTAAATATGATTGGCATGAGCATCATCATCTTCTGCTGGGTAGGGTCGGCTGACGACGGTGTCATCTTCTGCTGGATGACCATTGTAATCCCCAT
>JAHILQ010000046.1 GCA_018896985.1 Nitrospinota bacterium | reverse complement strand
CGAGGTTTATTGCAGGCATAATCATACTCCCTTCGCTGACAGTTGTAGCAGACATCATAGGAATCATCGGAGGATTCTTTGTTACAGTGAATGTCTTAGGCGCTAATTCAGCAGTTTACTGGAGAAGGACATGGGACTACCTTGAAACAAGCGACATATACAACGGACTTATTAAAGCGTGTTTTTTCGGCGCAGCCATTGCTATAATAAGCTGCTATAAGGGTTTTTATACATCAGGAGGCGCTGAAGGCGTTGGAAAGGCCACAACAGGAGCTGTGGTCTTGTCATCAATGACCATATTAATTTCCGACTACTTTTTATCGGCATGGCTCTTTAAATAAATTTAAAATGTAAAATGATAGAGATTATAGATTTGCATAAGTCTTTTGGCAGAAACCATGTGCTCAGAGGCGCAAACCTCAAAGTTGATAAGGGCGAAAGCATGGTGGTAATAGGAGGAAGCGGTTCAGGAAAGAGTGTGCTGATAAAACAAATCATCGGAACTCTCAAGCCTGACAGCGGCTCCATATTGATAGACGGAGTTGATATTGCAAAACTTAGCGAAAATGAACTATATGAGACAAGAAAAAGATTCGGTATGCTTTTTCAGACGGCAGCCTTGTTTGATTCAATGAAAGTATGGGAAAATGTAGCGTTTGCTTTAATGAGGCACGGGAAATTGAAAGAGAACGACGCAAAAGAAATAGCCAGTGAAAAACTCAGGATGGTCGGTTTGATCGGAGCAGAAAATCTTATGCCTTCTGAACTTTCAGGAGGAATGAAAAAAAGGGTCGGACTTGCAAGGGCAATAGCCCACTCTCCCGAAATACTCCTGTACGACGAGCCTACCACAGGGCTTGACCCGATAATGGCTGACGCGATAAATGACCTTATAATAGAGATGAAGCAGAAACTCTTGGTCACATCGGTGGCTATAACACATGACATGCGCAGCGCATACAAGATTGCAGACAGGATTGCAATGCTCTATGAAGGCAGAATAATTGCCACCGGCACGCCGGATGAAATAAAAAACACAGACAATGCAACAGTAAGGCAGTTTATAACTGGAAGCGCAGTCGGCCCAATAAAAATAGAAGGAGTAACTGCATGAAAGGCCTTTCTACAGAACTGAAAGTAGGTTCTTTTGCGCTTATAATTATTGCCCTCCTGACATATATGACATTCAAGGTCGGCGGCTTTGAATGGGTAAAGAAAAAGGGATACGTAGTCTATGCCGAGTTCAAAAATATCGGAGGCCTTGACGAAAAGACAAGGATAAAGATTGCCGGTGTTGATGCCGGCACTATTGAAAGGATTGAACTCAAAGACGGAAAGGCAAGGCTCACCCTTAGAATAGATAGAAATGTTGTGCTGTATTCAGACGCCTCTGTAGGTATAAAATCAACAGGACTTTTAGGAGACAACTATATGGAACTGAAAATAGGTTCACAGCCGCCTGAGCTTAAAGACGGAGATACGATAAAAAATGTTGTAGAAATCGTGGACATTGACGACCTTGTGAGGAATCTTACAGAGGTCTCTACAAACATCAACAATTTCGCATCCGCCCTTAACGAATCCATCGGTACGCCGGAGGGGAAAGCAGCTCTCAAGGAATCTATCCTGAACCTTAAAGACATCACCGCAGGTCTTAAAGATACAATATCCGTAAATGACAAAAAGATGCGGACAGCGCTCGACAATATCAACAATTTCATCACATCAATACACGACCTTGTAGAAAAAAATAAGGAGCCGCTGACAGCAACAATCGGCAATGTAAAAGATTTTTCAGCCGCACTGAAAAAAGATGGTCCTGAGCTTGTGGCAAACCTCGGAAAGGCATCACAAGAACTAAAGGCAATGATAGAGGAGAACAGACCTGTTATCAAGAGCGCAACAGAATCAATTGATACCATCTCCAAAAAGATTGCAGACGGCGAAGGCAGCCTCGGCAAACTTGTGAAGGATGACAGGCTTTACGAGTCGTTAAACAAGGCTGCTGAAGGCGTTAATAAGCAAATAAGCGCTATAGACAGATTCAGGACATTCATAACATTTCAGGCTGATTATCTCACAAAACCAAAGGATGCCAAAGGACAGTTCTATGTGACCCTCCAGCCAAAACCTGACAAATACTACATACTGGGTATTGTCGGCGACCCTGTTGGAAGTGTCAAGACTACTACCACAACAACGGACAGCAAAACTGTCAGAGAAGAGAAAGTGGAGAAAAAGATAGAATTTACAGCACAGTTTGCAAAGAGATTTCAGGACGTTGCTTTAAGAATCGGTCTCACTGAAAATACATTTGGAGTCGGCGCTGATTATTTCTTCCTGAAGGACAAGGCAAAACTCTTTGCTGATGTCTGGGATTTTGGAAGTGATGAAGAAAATGCAAAAAAACCTCATGCAAAAATCGGGGTTGACTATTTCATATTCAAACACGTATTTCTTTCCGCAGGCGCTGACAACCTCCTTAACAAAAAACATCGCGGAGCTTATGTAGGCGCTGGGGTGAGGTTTGAGGATGAAGACTTCAAATATCTTTTCGGGACAATACCAAGAATTCCCGGAAAGTAATTGCGATACTGCCTTATCCCAAAAGGTGCGAGATAAAATCTCAGCACTCTGCAAAGTGCACGGTTAAAATTATAATCTCTATCTTCCAAAAGGCGAGAGATTCCTGAGTTCTTTTATAATCCCGGGCATTATTTCAATAATCTTTTCTATCTCTTCCTCAGTGTTATAGCGGCTCAATGAAAATCTGACAGAGCCGTGAATCGCTGTGGCAGGGATGCCCATTGCCCTTAAGACATGGGACGGCTCAAGAGATCCTGATGTGCATGCAGAACCTGATGAGGCGCAGATACCGAATTCGTTAAGCCTGAGAAGAATTGCCTCGCCTTCAACATATTCAAAGCTTAGGTTTGTGGTATTCGGCAATCTGTTATTCACATCTCCATTCACCCTCGCATCAGGACACAATTTTAAAAGTGATGTTTCAAGTCTATCCCTCAGCCTTTTCAGATAGGTCATCTCTTTATAGAGATTTTCGCCTGCAAGCTCACATGCCCTACCGAGTCCCACGATTGAAGCCACATTTTCTGTCCCTGCCCTTCTGCCATGTTCCTGATGACCGCCTATCATATACGGACTAAACCTTGTCCCCTTTCTGACATACAGAGCGCCGACGCCTTTCGGCGCATGCAGTTTATGTCCTGACAATGAGAGCATATCAACAGGAAGCTTCTTTAAATCTATGGGAATCTTGCCGACTGCCTGAACAGCATCCGTATGAAATAAGATGCCCCTCTCTTTGAGCATTTCTCCTATTTCCATTAGAGGGAAAATTACCCCTGTTTCATTATTTGCATACATCAGAGACACCAGAGCAGTATCATCACCAATCGCCTTTGAGAAATCGTCCAATATAAGTCTCCCCTGCTTATCTACAGGGATGAACGTAATTCTATAGCCTTTACGTGCAAGATGCTTGCAGAAATTTAACACCGCTGGGTGTTCCACCCTTGATGTAACGATGTGCCTTTTCTGAGGCAGAGACTCAACAGCGCTCATAATAGCGGTGTTGTCACTCTCAGTTCCGCAGCTCGTGAATATTATCTCTTCCGGCTCAGCGCCTATTAGTCCGGCAACTTTTGCTCTGGCTTCTTCAACTTTTCTGTGCAGCTGCCCTCCGAATGTGTGCATGCTTGAAGGATTGCCGTACATTTCTTTCAGATAAGGGAGCATCTCCTCAAGAACTTCAGATGCAATGTTTGTCGTAGCGTTATTGTCAAGATATATAGTATTCATTGTCTATTCTTTAAAATTATAGCACAAGGTATATTATTATCTTGATAACAGGAAAGTTAATACAGTTTTCTGGCAATTTTCTGCTGCTGTTTTTACATCCCATTTGCTCCTATCCCTGTCCTCAACAATATTGCTTATCCCTCTTATTTCAAGCATCGGAATGCCATACATCGCGCAGACATGCGCAACAGCAGCGCCCTCCATGTTTTCGCATATTGCTCCGCCTGCGGCGGAGAATCTCTTTTCAAGTTCTCTTGCCCTTTTGTCTGTGCCGGTAACAGTAGATACGGTAACGAATGCGCCGCTTTTTATCCTATAATCCCCCAATACCACCATCTTTAATCCCCCTTTACCCCCCTTTAGCAAAGGGGGGATGGGGGGATTTGTAGGAGAATTAGGGCAGATTACTTTCATCGCTTTTTTTACAAGACTTTTATCAAGCGTAAATTCATTAAAATATTTCTTCCTGCCTTTTTTTAATAAAGGGATCCCTATTTCATCTGCTTTATGAAAACCGTCTTTCAGCCAGAGCCCTTCATCACCGTATATCTCCCTTTCTGCAATCGCTATATCCCCTGCCTTCAGCCCCGATGATGGATAGGCGCCGCCAATCCCAAAGTTTATTACAGCGGATGGAGAAAATTTCTCTATGAGAAGGGTTGCTGCGTGCGCGGCATTGGTCTTGCCGATGCCTGAGATGATATGAATGATATTTGTCTTTCCGATATTCCCCTGATAAACGGGTAGCGCTAAACTTTTACCTTTAATCCTTCTGAGAGTTTTTAAGATAGCCCTGCTCTCTTTTTCTGTTGCTGATATCAGACCT
>JAHILQ010000045.1 GCA_018896985.1 Nitrospinota bacterium | reverse complement strand
TCTCAGCAACACACCTGCGCCGAAATGGGTTCGCATCCTCATACGGTTATTCGGCTTTACTGCCCTGACCATAGGCATCAGCCTGATTGTGGGGATCATTTATGCGATGGTCTTCGTATACAAGTAGGCATATTTCGACTGCTAAATTTTCTGATTGACTTAATCCCTGTTTTTAAGGTAGTCTATATCCCAAAATTGACTCAGATTGATAGTTATTTTATACTTTGCTATCTTTGATTTTTTTAAAAAGGGGGTCTATGGAAAAGAAAACGATATTTTTTTTATTAATCTCACTTCTGGGGGTTTCTATGATTTTTTCTGGCCATTGTACTGCCGCTGAGGTTCAGCTTCCGGACGAGGCTCGGATATGTCTCGGATGCCATTCTTATAAGGGATTAACTAAACAACTCGAAAATAAAGAGGCGCTCTCCCTGTACATAAATGCCAGTGAATTTGCAGATTCTGTTCATAACCCTACAAGCTGCGCTGGCTGTCATATGGATATCTCTATGGCAAACCACCCGCAGGTAAAGAAGATCACAAGCAAAAAGGAGTACTCTGCAAACGCTTCCAAGTCATGCTCAATGTGTCACCCAAATGACGTGCTCAAGAAAAAACCTGCACACGGCTATTTAATCACTCAAACAAAAGCCCCTTCATGTAGCGAATGTCATGGTGCACATTATATAAAACGCATTACCGAGTGGAAGACCCGCATAAGTGATATCCAATACTGCCTCACCTGCCACAAACACGACCTGAGCATGAAACTGGGCAGTGGTGAATTGCTTCCTCTCTCTGTTAATGAAACGCTCCTTAAAAACTCTGTGCACGGGAGTCTCCAGTGCGGTGTTTGTCATACAGGTTTTTCAAAGACTGAACATCCATTGAGGACTTTCAAGAGTAAAAAGGAGTTTAGTGCAAGTGTTTCCAAGGCATGCACCATGTGCCATACAGAAACACAGCTCAAGAAAAAACCAATTCATGCAGATTTGATAACTACAGCCAAAGTAACCACCTGTGTTGAATGTCACGGTTCACATTCAATCAAGCGCATGTCAGAGTTAAAGCCTACTGTAAAAGAAAACCAGTACTGTCTCACCTGTCATAAACATAAATTCAGCATGCCCTTGAAGAGCGGCGAGTCGCTCTCACTTTCTGTAGATGAATCTGTTATCAGAAAATCTGTACACGATAAACTTCAGTGCAGTGCATGCCATATTGGTTTTTCGAAGACCGAACATCCAAAGAGGGTTTTTGAGAGCAAACGAAAATATTCTATATCTGCGTCAGAGGTATGCAAGAAATGTCATGAGAATGCGAACAAACTGTATGAAGAAAGTATTCATCTTGCCCAGCTTAAAAGCGGTAATCTCAAATCATCCACATGTACAGACTGCCATGGCAGCCACTCAATGGCAAAGGCAACGACAGATAAGACGCTGGGATTACTGTCATGTAATAAATGTCATGGAGAGATAAATAGTGTATACGAAAAAAGTATCCATGGTGAGGCAAGAAGTAAAGGAAAAGAGAATTCCCCTACCTGTGCTTCCTGTCACAATGCACATGACGTGAAAGTGACTGCCAGAACTACGAAAATGAAAGATACGTGTCTCAAGTGTCACAAAGATGTAGACAATCTCCATAAAAAGTGGTTATCGAATCCACCAATTAAATTGTCATCTTTTGCAGGGCTTCATCTTGATACTATAGCGTGCGCTACCTGTCATTCTCCAGGAGCAGGAGGAGGAGTGTATCTTACTCTCTACGATAAGAAGACAGGATATCCTTTCCCTGAAGAAAAGGTGCTGAAGTTGCTTGAGACTGATTCTGCCGGCTTAGTAAAGAAAATAGATACCAATGAGGATGGAAACGTCGACGCCCGCGAGGTATGGAATTTTACTCAACGGTTAAAAAGGAAGGGTGCAGATGTAACTCTAAGGGCAATCATGGACGTTCGCACAGGCATCGAAGCACACCAGCTTACAGCAAAAGCTAAAGCGGTAAAAGAATGTGAAAAATGTCATCAAGCAGATTCTCACTTCTTTAAGAATGTCTATGTCGTGCTTTCAAAGGCTGATGGAAAGCCAACACTCTATACCGCAGAGCAAGGTGTACTCAACTCGCTATTTTCAGTATTGCCAGTGAATCAGTTCTATGTCCTTGGAAGTTCAAATATAAAGCTTCTGGATATACTGTTTATCCTTGCCGTGTTAGGAGGCGCCTCTTTCCCTGTGGTGCATATTATGTTAAGGATATTAACTATACCAATTAAAGAGGCCAGGAGATTAAAGGCGCTAAAGAAGGAGGGAAAATAAATGATAAGAATATATCTTCATCCAATACCGATAAGGATCTGGCACTGGATCAATGCTTTAGGTTTTATCATTCTGATTATTACAGGGATTCAGGTGAGATACGGTAATATCATCAAGTTGTTTTCCTTTGAGACTGCTGTTGACATCCATAGTTGGACCGGGTTTATTCTCATAGCCAATTACTGTATTTGGCTTTTCTATTATCTCTTGACATTCAAAATAAAAATATATTTTCCTCCAATAACCCATCCGATTCAATTTACAAAGGATAGTATTCGTCAGGCAAAGTTTTATGGTTATGGGATTTTTGTCGGAGACCCCAATCCCCACCATCCTACACCAGACAATAAATTCAACCCCATGCAGAAAATATCATATCTGATGATCATGGCATCACTTATTCCTGTCCAGATCATCACCGGACTTTTCCTGTGGGATCCAAAACTCTTCTCTAAATGGATTAACCTCGTGGGCGGGATACAAATAGTAGACATGATACACGTACTCCTCTTTATATTCTTCAGTGCATTTATTGTGGTTCATTTCTATCTGGCTACCCTTGGACATACGCCTCTTGCCCATATTAAGGCCATGATTACAGGGTATGAAGAAGAGGAGGAGGAACATAGTCACTGATACAGATTTGCTGCCATACATAGAGGATATGTCATTCCCGCGGTCCGTAATAGGACATTTCTAATGTGGTAGTACAATGCAATTCGGTGTCTTGACTCATCCCATGGTAATACCACAAGCGGTGTAAACTTAGGTCTTGCTACACCGAGGAATGGACATTGCCAGCACTGCCATGACCCCCATGCAGGGCCAAGCAGCGGTGTCACCGGCGGCCCTTATGATTATAACCTTATTAATACGAGGACTAATAATGCCGTATGTTATACAGCTACAGGTCTTGGAAGTGGATGTCACAGCGCACTTCCGACAACATATCCTGCCCAGGAGGCAGACAGGCTTCCAGGGACAGCAACCTATCCATCAAATAGGCTTTTGGTCTGAAATCAAATTGGAGATAATCAAGAAGTACGCCAATGCTTAAACAATAATGGGCACGCCATGGGTCAGGTCCTTAGAGGGTGGTGATGTAATAAGGGGTAATTCATTGAACGGCTCACATTGGATTATCTAAATTAAACGGCGATTTTCTCTTGCAAATGAAGTATACTTCCGATAATATCTTTCATATGCTAAATAATTTTTTTAATCCAAAGTCAATTGCAGTAATAGGTGCGTCGAGGACGCCTGGAAAAGTAGGTTACGATATCCTCAAAAACATAATTCAATACGGCTTTCAGGGAGCTGTCTATCCTATTAATCCCAGCGCAACGGAAATTTTAGAGAAAAAATCATATCCTTCCCTTCTTGATGTTCCTGGTAAGATTGATTTAGCAGTCGTAGTAGTCCCTTCAAAAAATGTCTTAGAAGTCATCGAGCAATGTGGGGCAAAGAAAATTGACTCTGCTATCATCATAACCGCTGGGTTTAAAGAAAGTGGTATAGAGGGTGCAAAACTCGAAAATGAACTGATCAAAAAAGCACAAGAATTAGGGGTCAGGTTTATAGGTCCCAACTGTCTTGGTATGATTGACACTCATTCTAAGATTAATGCATCATTTGCTGCTGGCATGCCAGCAAAAGGAAGTATCGGATTTTTCTCACAATCAGGAGCACTCTGCCTCGCTGTTCTTGATCGTGCCTTACCTGATGAAATTGGTTTTTCAAAATTCATAAGTATGGGAAACAAGGCGGACATAACAGATACAGATATTATGCTTGCACTATCTGAAGATGAGAATACAAAAGTCATCCTGGGATACATTGAAGGTGTTAGTGACGGAAGAAAGTTTATGGAAGTTGCAAGCCAGGTATCCAAGAAGAAACCCCTCATTATATTGAAGTCGGGTATTACCAGCGCAGGAGCAAAAGCAGCATCTTCTCATACCGGAGCACTTGCAGGACGCGAGGCAGCCTTCGATTCTGCATTCAAACAAAGTGGGGTTATAAGGGCTCATACTATAAATGAACTTTTTAATTATGCCCTGGCTTTTGCAAATCAACCTCTCCCACAAGGTCCAAATGTTGCCATTATAACAAATTCTGGAGGTCCTGGAATTTTAGCTGCAGATGCGTGTGACAAATCTGACCTTCAACTTATTCCATTATACAAAGATATCGTAGATGAGCTCAGATCTTTTCTGCCACCTGTTGCATCATTTTATAATCCTATTGATATTCTTGGAGACTCTAGTGCAGACAGATATGAAAGGGCCCTTAATACTGTCCTGAAAGATGAAAGGATAAATGGTTTGATGGTACTTCTGACACCAACGGCTGTCGTAGATGTAGAGGCTACAGCCCTGGCGGTAGCAAATATTTCCCATTTAATTGACAGGCCCATCCTTACTTCATTTATGGGGAAAAAAAGTGTTGAATCCGGGACTAAAATACTTATGAAATATGGTGTACCAAATTACAGCTTTCCAGAAGAAATGGTTTCATCTTTGAATGCCATGTATCGTTATCATCTATGGATAAATAGACCTGAAAAACATTATCCCAGGTTTAATGGCCTAAAAGAAAAGGCTGTTCAAATTTTTGATACCGTTAAAAAAGAAAATCGTGATCGCTTATACGAATTGGAAGTTCATTATGTTTTACATGCCTATGGATTTAATCAACCAAAGAGCTTATTTGCAAGGACATCAGAAGAGGCTGTTGCCGCTGCAAAGGGGATAGGGTATCCGGTCGTAATGAAAATCATTTCACCACAGATTATCCATAAGAGTGATATTGGTGGTGTAAAAGTTAATCTGAACAGTAAAAAAGATGTAGAAAATGCTTTCTTCGATATTACCACCCATGTAAGAAATATTATGCCTACTGCACATATATACGGGGTAATGATTCAGGAAATGATACCGAAAGGCAAAGAAGTAATCATGGGTATAACGAAAGATCTGCAGTTTGGACACATGATTATGTTCGGATTAGGCGGGATTTATGTTGAAGTGTTAAAGGATGTTTCATTCAGGATTGTTCCATTAGGCCAGGAAGATGCTCATGAAATGATCCGGGAGACGAAAACATTTCCATTGTTGAGAGGAGTGAGAGGAGAGGCAGAGGCAGATATTGAGGCCATTGAGAAGTCGTTATTAATCTTGTCTCAAATGGCTATGGATTTTCCCCAGATTATTGAGACTGATATAAACCCGCTCATGGTCAGGCAAAGGGGAGAGGGAGCAGTAGCCATTGATGCACGATTTACCATAGGAGGTGAATGAAATGATTTCTTTATACGTAGGATCAACATCAGGATACACGGGCAAGACTCTGATAACCATGGGACTGGGCCAAAAATTTAAAAAAGATGGCCTGAGGGTAGGTTATATAAAACCTGTTGGTATCCTTCCCATTAAGGTAGACGATATACTTACAGATAACGATGCCTGGCGCATCTATAGAGCACTTGAACTGAAAGACCCTGTCTCAGGGATATGCCCTGTGGTATTGACACAGGAGCTTGCGGTAAAAAGCTACCTGAAGGATGTCAAAGGGCTTTTAAGAAAAATTTTGAAATCCTATAATGACCTGTCAAAAGATAAGGATATCATGCTGGTTGGCGGTTATGGAAGCATATACACCGGAAATTATTTGGGTGTTCAAGGTCTTCAGGTGATAAAACGTCTCAATTCCAAAGTTGTCATTGTGGTGAAATATGAGGGTGAATATATTGTCGATTATGTCCTTCAGGCGAAAAAGGACCTCAAAGACAGATTCCTTGGAGTGATATTGAATAAAGTTACCATTGAGCATAAACAAAGTGCAGATGAATATGCCGTGCCTTTTCTGAAAAGAAAGAATGTGGATATTCTCGGTGTAATTCCACACGACTCGATAGTAGGGTCAATTACTGTCGAAGAACTGAATGAAATGCTTGGTGGAAAGGTTTTGTGTTGCCATGATAAGCTCAGTAATCTCGTAGAGCATTTCTTGATAGGAGCTATGCAGGTTGATAAGGCAATAGAATATTTCAAAAAGACCAGGAATAATGCTGTTATCGTTGGTGGTGACAGGGCTGATATCCAATTGTCTGCCATGGAGTCAGGCTCTGTATGCCTTATTCTGACAGGGGAACTCTATCCCAGCGAAATAATCCTGTCAAGAGCAGAACAGAAAGATGTCCCTATTCTGGTAGTAAGAGAAGATACTTACAGTATTGCGAAAAAGTTAGAAAAACTCTCTGTAAGGTTACGGTTGAGAGATAAGGTGAAAGTTGATCGAGGCATGAGTCTCGTTATTGAAAATGTAAACTTCCCTTTACTATACAAAAAACTGGGGATAAAAATCGGACAATAGCACACGAAATATTGTCCCCATTTCATTGAAAATTTTCTTGACATTCTCAGAAGCTTTGGTATATAACTCTGCATGGAGATTTCACTCAATCTGAACGATTTTTTCTGTCCCAATGAAGTCTGCGGAGATCACGGGAAAAAGGGACTTGGAAATATTGTAATTTATCACAAATATGGAAAGGATCAGAGAAAACTGCTTAAATGTAAAACGTGCAATTTTAGATTCTCAGAGAGACGTAGGACAAGAGAAGGGACAAGACGAGAAGGTGTCAGGTCTTGACAATTGACATATCTATTAAAAGGGTTTTAGGTGTCAGGTTTTAGGTGTCAGGACATAAAGACATAATAGGACATAAGAGGGACAGCTGTACTATCTCAATAATTCGGTAACTTTTTCAAGTTTATCAAACGGTGTCTCATAATTCAATCCACCATGTTTTCTCAGGTGATTATATTCAAATAAAAAGTTTCCAAGATTCATAATCAGGTCTTTCTCAGAATCGAATG
>JAHILQ010000007.1 GCA_018896985.1 Nitrospinota bacterium | reverse complement strand
TTGGTAAGATATTATCAGGCACAGGGCAGACCGAAGACCTTATTTCCCCGATGACAGGTGTGGTGAAGGAGATTAACAATCAGGCAAATGAGGCGATGAGTGCTCTCATACGCGACAACCTGAGTGAAGGTTGGCTGCTCTGGCTTGCGAGGATTCAACCGATAGTATTAACATAAAATCAAACAGGAAGGTGGGGCAATGTTTAAAATCCTAAAGAAGGAAGAGCTCTCAGAAGTGATAACCTTGTTCGAGATTGACGCAAACCATATCGCGAAGAAGGCGAAGCCAGGTAATTTTTTCATCCTTAAAATTCATGAGGAAGGAGAGCGTATACCCTTAACTATTGCTGATTTTGACAGAGACAAAGGAACGATCACTTCTGTTTTTCAGAAAGTTGGCAAGACAACATATCACCTGGGCACATTAAACGAAGGTGATTATCTATCTGATGTTATCGGTCCATTGGGGAATCCTTCACATATAGAAAATTTTGGAAAGGTTGTCTGTGTCGGGGGTGGAGTTGGGATTGCACCTGTATATCCGATTACAAAGGCATTAAAAGAGGCAGGCAACAAAATCATATCAATTATAGGAGCGAGATCAAAAGACCTCCTTTTCTGGGAAGACAAGATGCGTAATGTATCAGATGAACTCATCGTCACCACAGACGATGGCTCTTATGGCAGAAAAGGGGTTGTTACGATACCTCTGGAAGAGATTCTTAAGGAAGATCAGGGTAGGGCAACTAAAAAACATGTTCCGTCTTTTGAAGATCGTGAAGTAGTACAAGAGCCCAATGTGAATTTAATAGTCGCTATCGGTCCGCCCATTATGATGAAATTCGTATGTAAAACAACTGAAAAATATAATGTGAAAACGATAGTGAGCCTTAATTCGATTATGGTGGATGGAACAGGGATGTGTGGCGCGTGCAGGGTAGAAGTAGGCGGAGAAACAAAGTTTGCCTGTGTTGATGGTCCGGAGTTTGATGGTCATAAGGTTGATTTTGATTTACTCATGAAGAGACTGCAGATGTATCTTGTTGAGGAGAAGGTAGCTATGGATATGTATAGCGGAAAAGTGTGAGAGAAAAATGGAGGTTAAATAAATGGAAGAGCAAGAGGAGAAGAAAGAACAGAAAAAAAAGATTAAAATAAAAATGAGGGAACAATCACCTCTTGAAAGGATTAAGAATTTCAATGAGGTTCCCCATGGCTATTCTCCTGAAGAGGCAGTTGAAGAAGCATCAAGATGTTTATCATGCAAAAGACCAACCTGTGTTGACTATTGCCCTGTAGAAGTAGATATACCACGATTTTTAAAGCTTGTGAAAGAGGGAAAATTCTTAGAAGCCGCCTATAAAGTGAAGGAGACGAATGCATTGCCTGCTGTGTGCGGGAGGGTGTGCCCTCAGGAAGTGCAATGTGAATCCGGATGCATCGTGGGGAAAAAAGGAGAGCCAGTTGCAGTAGGCAACCTGGAAAGGTTTGTTGCTGATTATGAAGCTGAAAAAGGTGAGATGATGATCCCTGAGAAACCGAAGCCAACAGGGAGAAAAATAGCTGTAATAGGTTCAGGGCCAGGCGGGTTAACATGCGCAGCTGATTTGGCAATGTCAGGGCATCAGGTTACTCTCTTTGAAGCACTTCATAAAGCAGGTGGGGTATTGATTTATGGCATACCAGAGTTCAGGCTTCCAAAGAGAATCGTCGCGCGTGAAGTTGAATATATAGAAAAAATGGGAGTTGAACTCGTCGTTAATGCAGTAATCGGAAAACTTTTTACGATTGATGAATTATTAAATGATAACGGATATGATGCCTGTTTTATTTGCATCGGTGCTGGGTTACCCATGTTTATGGGGATACCCGGAGAGAATCTTAATGGTGTGTACTCAGCAAATGAATTTTTAACAAGGGCAAATCTCATGAAGTCATATCTTTTCCCAAATTACGACACCCCGATAAAAAAAGGGAGAAGAGTCGCAGTAGTTGGTGGTGGAAATGTTGCGATGGATGCTGCAAGGATAGCAATGAGACTTGGTGCAGAAAAGGTATATCTCATCTACAGACGTTCCGAGGCTGAAATGCCTGCAAGAAAGGCCGAAGTCCACCACGCGCATGAAGAAGGCATAGAATTCTTACTTCTCACAAATCCAATAAAGTATATTGATGACGGTAAGGGGAATGTCTGTGGTGTTGAATGTGTAAAGATGGAATTGGGAGAACCTGATGAGTCTGGCAGGAGAAAACCTGTTGTTATAAAAGGGAGTGAATTCCAGATGGAGATAGATATTGCAATCCCCGCCCTCGGGACAAGGGCAAACCCGCTTTTAACGAAAACAATGGCTGATTTAAAATTAAACAAGAGAGGGTATATTATCGCAGAAGAAGCGACGGGCATGACCTCGAAGCGGGGAGTCTTTGCAGGCGGAGATATTGTAACCGGTGCTGCAACAGTTATTTCGGCGATGGGCGCAGGAAGAAAGGCAGCAAGGGCAATTAACGAATATCTTAAATGGAAATACTGGGACGTGAGTAATCTGGCGAAAGCGATTTAGATAAATTATATAAAGAAGAAATAAAAAGGAGGGATTGCTGATGGCTGAGAATATCAAAATACTGGTAGTTGACGATGAGCCTATAGTAATCAGGAGTGCGAAAAGAATTCTCGGTGCTGAGGTTGCCGAGCATATCAGGGCGATGACAAAGTCTGATATTCCTGTTATGGCACATATTGGTCTTACGCCTCAGTCCATTCACAGGATGGGTGGATACAAAATACAAGGCAGGACTAAAGAGGCAGCAGAGAGATTGATAGAAGAGGCACATATTGCTGAGGATGCAGGTGCGTTTTCCCTCATTCTTGAAGCGATTCCTGCAGAGCTTGCAGCGCAGATCACAAAGGAATTAACTATTCCTACAATAGGTATAGGTGCAGGGCCTTCCTGTGATGGACAGGTACTTGTCCTTCATGATGTCATAGGACTATTTGAGAGATTCTTGCCAAAGTTCGCAAAGAGATATGTAAATGTTAAGGATGAGGTGCTCAGGGCTATCAAAACGTATAAAGAAGAAGTTGAAAACGGCTTATTCCCATCAGATGAACATAGTTTTAAATAGCCCTTAACCTATCTCTATTTTTTATTTAATCTTTTCAAGAAGAGCATTAATAATATCGGTCAGAGTAACAATGCCCACAAGCTTGCCTCCATCAACTACAGGAACCTGTTTTACCCTGCGGACGATCATCAATGAGCCTGCTCTGATAATGGGCATGTCGCTGCTCACGGTAATAGCAGGTGATCCCATTATCTCTTTTACTTCCAATTCAAAGAGCTTATGGACGCGTTCCTCGATATACTCGAAGTCAGTCATATGCCGCTCATCCTCGATAATATCAGGATAGCGTGGCAGGATTGCCTTGAACACATCTGCCTTTGTGATTACTCCTACAGTTTTTCCCCCGTCCACAACCACCAAGCCATTCGACTGGCACTTTTTCAGGACATCAGCACATTCTTTTAAGGTACTGTCTGGTCCGATGGTATACACTTGCTTTGTCATAATCTCACTGACTTTCATGGCTTTTCTCCTCCTGAACTAAATTATAAAAATATATCTCTATCTCAGTTTAATATTACAGATTGAGCATAGTTTTGTAAAGCTCTTCTTCAAAAAAGTGGTTACCAAAAATTGACTTCTCTATGGGACGGAATTATTATATCTGGTAATTAACAGTATTCAAAAAACACCAGGGAGTTTATATGTCAGAAGCAAAACTTAACGTTATCCTCTTGCGCCATACCCCGAATCCAGAAGAAACTATTGCCATGGCTGCAAAGTTGTGTTATAGCCCATCAGACATTACAGAGCTGAAGAAAAAGATTGAGTCAAAAGATCAGAAAACATTTGTTGAGAAACTGGTGAAGATAGGGCACATGACTCCTATTGAACATGCGTCATTCACCTTTGCCATTGAAGGTATATCAAGGGCATGCTCCCATCAACTTGTCAGACACCGGCTTGCATCTTATTCGCAGCAATCCCAACGTTACGTTTCTGAGAGCAGTCAATCGATACCCCATGGTCAGTTTCCAATAAGAAGCCAGACAACATTCGACTACATAATTCCACCCTCAATAGCTCAGGATCATGAATCCCAAAAGTTCTTTGAGCATTTTATGTGGGAGGCACAGAAGGCGTATGATTTTCTTGTGGGAAGATTAAATAAAAAAGGCATAAAAGGTGAGGCTGCGAATCAGGATGCACGGTTTGTGCTCCCAAATGCTGCAGAGACGAAGATTATCGTCACAATGAATGCACGTGAACTCCTTCATTTTTTCCGTCTGCGTTGTTGTTACCGTGCTCAATGGGAAATTCGAAATCTAGCCCAGCAAATGCTCTTCCTTGTGAAGAAGGCTGCTCCAATAATTTTTGAGAAAGCAGGTCCGGCCTGTTTATATGCACCTTGTCCTGAAGGTGATATAAATTGTGGTCAGGTAAAAAAAGTCAGAAAGATCTATGGCAGTCTCTATAAGGAAAGAAAGAGAAAACGCGTAAAGGAATCTAAAGTTTCCACTCCTCAAAAAGGGTTGTTCCAGGAATAGTTCACGGTTTTTTTACAGGTAACCGTATAGTAAAAGTAGTTCCCTTTCCAGATTCACTTTCAACAGAAATAGTACCCTTGTGATCCTGGATTATCTTCAATGCAAAGGTCAAGCCAAGACCGGGGCCATAGACCTTTGAAGTCACTAAAGGGTCGAAGATATTCTTGATCTTATCCTTCGAGATACCTTTACCTGTATCAGAAAATTGTAATTCAAGATTGTCTCCGCTCAACCTGCTGATAATCTTCAATACCTTTGTACCGGTCTCCATTGCCTCAATGGAATTTTTAATAAGATTGCAAAAAGCTCGCTTAAGAAGTTTTTTATCAACAGTTATCAAGGGAAGATTATCCTTTAAATCAGTTTCAACGTTTACAGCCTTTTGTATAACATCCTGTTCAAACACTTTCAGTGAATCTTTAATGACATCATTTATATTTGATGGCTCTTTCATTGAGATGGACAACGACTTCAGTTCGATCAGTTGTTTAATCATACTCTCCAGTACTGCAACGTCTTCGATAATCATCTGCATATACTTTTTATTCGGATCACCTTCAGGGAGCCTTGTAAAAACCTTGCGTGCAAAACCTCCGATAGAGGTGAGTGGATTTCTTATCTCGTGTGCAACCTGATCCATCATCTGTTCCAGTGCACCTGTTTTTTCCTCTTCTACCTTTTTCTTATGCGTTGCCTTAATAGAAAGCAATGACCTGACTCGTGCGGAGAGTTCTTTGTAGTCAAATGGCTTTGACATATAGTCATCAGCACCGATATCCAGCCCTTTCACCTTATGCTCAACCTCCCCTTTTGCAGTAAGCATGAGAATAGGAATGTATTTTGTCTTTTCATCAGCCTTAAGCCTTTGGCATACCTGATAGCCATCTATCTTTGGCATCATGACATCAAGAACAATTAAATCAGGATCATATTCAGGTACTTTATTCAGAGCTTCTTCTCCATTATAGGCCTCTGCAGTGTCATACCCTTCAGATCGAAACCTCTTTTTTAAGAGTTCTACTGTATCCATAGCGTCATCGACAATCAATATCTTACTCTTCTTCTCCACCTATGACGCTCTCCCATTTACCCCTTAGATAAGCTTTTACCTGATTAGGTAATTCACGAACATTAATAGGTTTCGTGATATACCCTTCAAAACCTGCAGCAATAACCTTTTCTCTGTCTCCCTTCATTGCATGAGCAGTTAAAGCAACTATAGGGGTATCCCTGAACTCTTCCTGGCCCTTAAGCCTTTTAGCAACCTCATATCCGTCTATCTTTGGGATCGATATATCTAACAAAATCAGGTCTGGTTTCTCTGCCGCTACTTTTTCTAATGCCTCTTCTCCATCAGCAGCCTCGATCGTCTGATAGCCCTTGTTTTTAAGAACCTTCACTACAAGTTCCCGACTATCCTCATTATCTTCTACTATCAATATCTTTCTCGGCATAATTCCTCTACCTCTTACATCATTATACTATACAGTTTCTTTCAGTTTGATAGGCATCTTCGGCTCCATAGCAGGTTTAAAATACTCTGCGAGAATCTCCTTTTTCAAAGGAATGGTAAAGCAGAATTTACTTCCCTCTCCATACTTACTTGTTACCCATATCATACCTTTATGCAATTTCACAAATCCTTTAGCAATGCTCAGTCCAAGACCTGTACCTTCATACTGGCGCACAAAAGTAAAATCTACCTGAACAAACTTGTCAAAAATCTTACCGAGGTCATCCTCCTTTATCCCTATGCCTGTATCCTCTACACATACCTCTATAAAAAGTGGTGGTTCTCCAGGATTTATACCCATATCAGAAAGTTTTGTTGTAACAGTGATTCCACCCTTATGGGTAAATTTGACAGAATTCGATAATAAGTTTATCAGAATCTGTTTAATTTTATCTTCATCACCGCAAACTGCAGGTAATTTTTCATTCAGATGAAGAGTAAGTGTCAATCCTTTTTGTTTTATCAATGGCTCAAATGTCGGTATAACAGATTCAATCAATAATTTCATATTGAGTTCCTTTATTTCCATTTCTACTGCTGCTGATTCTATCTTTGATATATTCAGGACATCGTTGATCAATCGCAGCAGGTGCTTGGCGCTATTCTTAACCTTTTGGAGGCTTTTTTCCTGTTCTTTATTTATAGTACCGTCAACTTTATCCAATAATAATTCTGTATAACCAATGATTGAATTCATAGGGGTACGAAGTTCATGAGACATATTGGCCAAGAAAGCTGATTTTAATTTATCAAGCTCCTTGAGTTCCGTCTTATCTCTTTCTAATTGCTCTATAAATCTGGTACTTTCTTCAACACTGGCCTCTAATTTCTTTTTATCTTCAGACATTCTCAGGTAACCCCGGTATATCCAGATAAAGAAAAGAGTCAAAGCAGCAACTAAAAAACGAACAGAGGTATTCAGACTTCCGCCAATTGCATCAAGATAAAGACTTTCCCAAATCTGCTGGTTTCCTGTTGGTATTAGGATATTCTTCAAGATATGGCCGAAGGATCTGGTGATAGAAAACATAAAGTACGTCGAGGACAGCCATACCATGTAATGCCAGAGGGGATTTTCCCTGTCTTTTCTGTAAAGCTTAATGCTGGTATTAAGACTCAGCACTGACAGCACAATAAATACGACATTGCCTGCTATATCTGTAATTAAAATCGGCAGTAATGGCAAAAGTGCGGCAGCGGAAACCGGGGATATTTTTTCTTCTTTTTGTAGATGCTCTCTTAGCCCAATGTAAAAAAAGAGCATCGCTAAATTGAGTAATATAAAATCACATCTTCCCAGGTAATAAATATATTCAGGACCTTCAATGCTTATCCTCCTTTTGAAATACTGCCATCCCTCTGTGCCCCCTATTGTCTGAGGTGGCCACCATGCCTCTGTAAAACGACTGATGAGAATATTTACATCCCATATAATAAAAAAGATTACTGCAAGAAAAAGGTATCTCCAGCCTATTTCTTTATGTAAGCGATTATGGACAATGACCCATAAAAAGATAACGAGTGCAATGAGATAGAATATGCACCCCATCTGATGTACATAGATTGCAGGATATTCATGGGGCACATAACCCCATGCATTGAATGGGATTGTGATAATAAAAAGAAGGGTTAAGAGAATTCTCATGTATTGTTCATTGAACTTCTCTCGCCCTGTTTATAGCATCTTTAAGCTCTTTCAAAAGGTCTTCTTTAGAAAGAACTACCTTGTTCAATATGCCCTGGATTCTGCCGTTCAATTCATCTATCTCTTTTTCAGTTAAATCTTTTTGGGTAAGAACGATCAATGGGATATCCATGGCTCTTTTTTCTGTCTTGAGGTACTCAATCACATCGAAACCAGTCTGTGGTATGGTGAGATTCAATACTATAAGATCAGGTCTGAAATCCTGTATAGATTTTATCGCATCTTCATTATTATATGCTGTTGTCACCTGATATGCCGCTTCTTCCAGGACATTACCAATCGACCTTACAGTATTTGGATCATTGTCAACTACTAATACCCTCTTTATCTTTGTTGTTTTTTCGAGTTTTTTTAGTTTTCGTAACAGAACTTGCTTTTCTATTGGTTTTACCATATAATCTGTCGCACCAAGGCTAAACCCCAATCTCTGGTCATCTACGATCGAAAGTACAATCACGGGAATATCCTGTGTTTCAGGATCTTCTTTCAGCTCACGTAATACTTGCCAACCATCCTTACGTGGCATCATGATATCCAGAGTAATGGCCATGGGTTTAATCTCTTTCGCTCTTTCAATTAGCCCTTCACCACTGAGGAAGCCAATTACCTTATAGTCATCACCTAAACATTTCCTTATGATATCAATAGAATCAGGATTATCATCGATAGCCAATATAGTCTTTCGTATACCTCCTGCTTTGGTAACTTTATCTTCCTCGTATTCCTCTTCGTGCTTTGTGATGAGACTCTCAATAAGGTCACACCCCTTACAGAAATCAACCTTTTCTGGATAGGCTGCTATTTTCATGCCAGAACAGTGAGTGCCCATGATCAGCCAGCATCTACTTTCCATGCTTCCATATGCAGGGCAGTTGGGCTGTCCACAGCGTATATATTCCCAGCATCTTATCGGTTTACCTGCATACTCCGGCTCTCTTAAAAAAGTTTCTACTGGTTTTCCAAAATAATCAGCAAGTGCTTCAGCTATCCTCGTCTCTATTAATGGCTCAGAAGGTTTTTCAAGCATTTCCTTCTTCAAAGGAAGGGTGAAGTAGAATTTACTGCCTTCTCCAACTTTACTCGTCACCCAAATCATACCCTTGTGCAGCGATACCAGACCTCTTGCAATACTCAGGCCAAGGCCTGTGCCTTCATACAGACGAACTGCGGTAATGTCTGCCTGAACAAACTTATCAAAAATTTTACCGAGGTCTTCTTCCCTTATCCCTATCCCTGTGTCCTCCACGCATATCTCTATGAAGAGAGGTGGTTCACCAGGCTTGACACCCCTTTCAGAAAGCATGGCGGTAATAGTAATGCCACCTTTATGAGTAAACTTGACAGCATTTGACAAAAGATTTATGAGAACCTCTCGTATCCTGTCTTCATCAGCATATGCGAGAGGTAATCCATCAGGAATATCTACAGTGAGTGAAAGTCCTTTGAGTTTCAACTGAGGTTCAAAGGTATGAAGAACAGTCTCTACCAGCCATTTTAGATCGAGTTCCTTTGGCGATAGTTTCATCTTTCCTGCCTCAATCTTGGAGATATCCAGAATGTCATTTATTAATTGAATGAGATGTCTTGCATTGGTTGCCACCTTTCTCAGACTCTTTTCCTGGTCTTCGTTTATGGGACCGTCAATCCCGTCTATTAATAGATCTGTGTAACCGATGATTGCATTCATGGGAGTGCGAAGTTCGTGAGACATGTTAGCCAGGAAAGTAGACTTTAACTTATCAAGCTCTCTCAGATCTTTGTTAGCCCTTTCTAATAATACCAAAAGCCTGGTCCTTTCATTGAGCAAAGAAGTCTTTCTCTGTATTTCTTCCTCTAATTTTTTGTTGATAGAAGAAACACTC
>JAHILQ010000044.1 GCA_018896985.1 Nitrospinota bacterium | reverse complement strand
TAAAGACATCAGGTCAAACAGCCTTGTAGCCTTTTTCTCTGTTATCTTGTTTGCAACTGCTCCTTTAATAAACGCCTCTTTGAGTTTTTCCATCTCCTCAGGTTTTTTCTTGCCCATGGCTTTTCTAAGTATATCTGCCTGCCCCATGGTAAAGTTCGCAAGTTTGTTTGCAATCTGCATTACCTGTTCCTGATAAAGAATTACGCCATAGGTCTCATCAAGTATTTCCTTTAACTGCGGCAGTTCATATTTGACAGCCGTCTCTCCTTTTTTTCTCTTGATGAAATCATCTATCATGCCGCTTCCTATGGGGCCCGGCCTGTAAAGCGCAACGAGCGCTATAAGGTCTTCAAATCTGTTTGGCTGCATCTTAACAAGTATTTCCCTCATGCCTGAACTCTCAAGCTGGAATATGCCCGTTGTCTGTCCTGAACTCAGAAGCTTATACGTTGCCGTGTCCTCCAGAGGCGCATCTCTAAGAGACAAATCTGTTCCTGAATCCTTTATGTAGCGCAGCGTCTTTTCTATAACAGTCAGGGTTTTTAGCCCGAGGAAATCAAACTTCAGGAGCCCGATGCTTTCAATAGCGCCCATGTCAAACTGTGTTGTCACAGCGCCGTCAGAGGGATTTTTATACAGCGGCGTATAATCTGTAAGCGGTTTTGGAGCTATAACCACTCCTGCCGCATGGGTTGAGGCATGCCTGCACAGCCCCTCAAGCCTCTTTGCTATGTCAATCAGTTCTTTTACACGCGGATTGCTGTCATAAAGCTCTTGAAGCTGGGGCTCTGTCCGCAGGGAATTATCAATCGTAATATTCAGGGTATTCGGCACAAGCTTTGCGATTTTATCAACCTCAGCATAGGGAATATCAAGCGCACGTCCAACGTCTCTTATCGCTGCCTTCGCAGCCATAGTCCCGAATGTTATTATCTGGGCAACATAGTCCTTGCCGTATTTGTCCGACACATACGAGATTACCTCTCCCCTTCTGTCTTTGCAGAAGTCAACATCAATGTCAGGCATGCTTATCCTCTCTGGGTTAAGGAATCTCTCAAACAAAAGGCCGTATTTGATCGGGTCCAATGCAGTAATATCAAGGCAGTAAGATACAAGGCTTCCGGCAGCAGACCCTCTGCCCGGTCCGACAGGTATCCCCTTTTCCCTCGCATGAGTTATGAAATCCCATACTATGAGGAAATAAGAAGAGTAACCCATTTTTTTGATTATCTCTACCTCTTTTTTGAATCTTTCAATATATATATCAGGCGGCTGGCTTCCAAATTTCTCATGCATGCCTTTTCTTGCAAGTTCTTCAAGAAAGGAATCAGGTGAGAGACCGCTTTCAATCTTATATGCCGGCAGAAAGGATTTGCCGGTTGTAAAATCCACATTGCATCTTTCTGCGATTGCCCTGCTGTTTAGAACAGCCTCCGGCAACTCTTTAAAAAATGTCTTCATCTCATCAGGAGATTTGAAGTAAAACCCCCCGGAATTGAATTTCAGCCTGTTGCTGTCTGCAACCGTTTTCCCTGTCTGTATGCAGAGCAATATATCGTGGGCCTTTGCATCCTCCTTTTTCAGGTAATGGCAGTCATTTGTGGCAACAATTCCTATATGAAGCTCTTTTGCAAGCGCAACGAGTTTCTCGTTCAGCTTGTTCTGCTCCGGAAGGTCATTATTCTGTATCTCTATGTAAAAGTTCTCGGGCCCAAGTATGTGTTTATATTCAAGCGCAATTTCCCTCGCCTTATCCAAAAGCCCTCTCTGAAGATAATAAGGCACCTCCCCTTTAAGACATGATGTAAGGCCGATAAGTCCGCCGCTGTATTGTTCAAGAAGCGCTCTGTCAATGCGCGGCTTATAGTAAAAGCCTTCTGTATAAGCCTTTGTCACAAGCGTGACGAGATTTTTGTACCCGTTGTTGTCTCTTGCAAGGAGTATAAGATGGAAAGATGCCTCTGAAACATCATCTCGCAGAGTCGAGTCTTTGACCTTCTCCTTGTCAAAGCGGCTTTTAGGAGCTACGTAAACTTCGCAGCCAATGATGGGTTTAATCCCTGCCTTTGAGACCTTTTTATAAAACTCAACAGCGCCGAAGAGATTCCCGTGGTCTGTTATGGCAAGGGCAGGCATTCTGTAAGAGGACGCAAGAGCAACCAGCTCATTTATTTTAATCGCTCCGTCTAAGAGACTGTATTCTGTGTGGAGGTGCAAGGGGACATAGTCTGAATGTGAATGCATAGAAAATATTAACTATATAAAAGCTGTCAAGTCAACCTTATCAGAACCCTGTCAATGCGATGTGTTATTTCAGGCAATTAAAATCAAGGGGTGAGACCTTTTGATAAACTCCAGAAAGTTACCGAATTAGTGAGATAGAACAACGGTTTTCTTTTTAAACATTTTATTTTCTTCTCCTTTTGCCTGCAATGAGCAGATAACGTTCATGGCCAAGAGAAGTACGATAGCATTCGGATGTTAATCTTTCGGCCTGTGTCAGGCAACGTGACCGGGTATCACTGCTCTTTATTCCAATTCTCTATCTTTAACCCTTTAATCCTGCTAAAGTGTTTTTCATTGTTTGTTACTAATGTGCAATTCATCGTCAGGGCAGTAGAAGCAATTAATAAATCCATGTCGTCAACAAGACTACCGGCCTTTTGCATGTTGACTTTAATGTCACTGAACGTTTCAATTATTGCTTTATCTATTCCAATAATAGGGAATAACTCTTTTATCCTATAGACAACAGCAAGGTTTTTCCCGACATTTTTCGACTTCTTGGCGCCAAAAAGCAATTCGCCGTATGTAATTACAGAAATCGCTTTAGGAATATTCTCATTTTCCATAAAACGATTCTGAACAATACGGTTCCCTTTTATGCTATAGATGACAATATCTGTATCAATCAAATACGACATTTTCTATTCCAAATCGTTTGCTTTTCTTTCTGCTTCTCTTTATATCATCAATGATTTCATCGGCAGTCCGTTCATCATCCCATGAGCCTGATAAAGACAGGAACTCCTTTGTAGGATTATTTTTAAACACACTCGGGTTCGATAGATATTTCTCTAAAATAGAGATAACTTCCTGACTTAAAGAACGATTCTCCGATTTCGCGAGATCTTTAAGTGAAGAGTACAATCTGTCATCTATGTCTCGGACCTGCAGTATAGCCATAATAACACCTCCTGAATAATTATATGTCCGTATTCATGAAATGTCAATCAAATTGCATGAATATCTTAATTTCCGGTCATTTTGCATAACGTTCCTATCGGAAAAGAAGCCCATAGGGTTTGGACATTGTCTTTTCCGCCATGTTATCTGTCCGTTGCGGGCATC
>JAHILQ010000043.1 GCA_018896985.1 Nitrospinota bacterium | reverse complement strand
GCCTGTTATAAAGGGAACCCGTGTTCCTGTGGACTTAATTATTGGTAAGCTGGCTGGTGGAATGACTTACGAAGAAGTTATGTCTGAATATGACCTCACCAAAGAAGATATATTGGCTGTGTTAGATTATGCTGCAAAGCACTTAGCAGAAGAGGAAGTCAGAGCTATAGCATAAAATGCTTAGATTTGTGATTGATGAGGATATGCCACGGTCAACTGCAGCTGTTTTAAAGACCAGAAATTATAATGTCTTAGATATACGGGATTATGGATTGAGGGGGAAAAGTGATGAGGAAATATTTAAATTTGCCCAACAAGAAAAAGCAGTAATTTTAACAGGAGATTTAGGCTTTGGGAATCTTTTGAAGTTTCCAGTTGGCAGCCATCTTGGAATTGTTATTGCCCATTTTCCTAATGAAATATCCACTTCTGAATTAAACAATCAAATAATCAAAGCATTTGATGACCTTACCGAAATGGACTTTAAAGGAAATCTTATTATCATTGAACCCGGCAAGCTTAGAATCAGAAGAAAGTAGGCTATACATTTCCCTGCAACGGACGGCTAACAGAGTGCATGTGTAAAATGAAAAATGCTTCGCTCATCCGCCACCCCGTTATCTGCTCATTGCGGGAACGGAAAAAGAGATATGCATACATCCGCAATGATTTTACCCTTGCAATCTATGACTACAAGAGAAATCAAATGACCTTTCAGGTGTCAAAGGCTTTTTAGCAAATCAAGAAATAGCGCTGTTTCAACAAAAGCCCTGCGCTATTGCGGGGCTTTTGTTTTATACTATTAAGGTAACGTTTTATGAACCCTGAAGAAACAATACAAGATAAATTCGACAAACTATTATCTATCCTTCAAGATATGCAATCAGTTGTCCTTGCCTACTCCGGAGGTGTTGACAGCACGCTTCTCTTAAAAGCGATTCAGCTTTCAGGCATCAGGGCGCTTGCAGTAACAGCCGTTTCTGAAACCATGCCTGAAAATGATTTGTTATTTTCAAAAAAAATGTGTGAAGAGACAGGCATAAATCAGCGCATTATAAAAACAGAGGAGCTGAACATAGAGAATTTTGCAAAGAATCCTCATGACAGGTGCTTCTATTGCAAAGACGAACTATTCAGCAAGATAAGGGAAATAGCAGGTGATGAGGGTTACAGGTTTGTGCTTGATGGAAGCAATCTTGATGATACGGCGGACTGGCGGCCGGGCAGAAAGGCTGCTTTAAACCACAGCGTAAGAAGCCCTTTGATAGAGGCAGGGCTGGATAAAAAAGATATAAGAGAAATATCCCAGAGGCTTAATCTTCCATCATGGGATAAACCGTCTTCTCCATGTCTTGCATCAAGGTTTCCTTATGGAGAACAGATAACAGCGGAGGCATTAAAACAGGTTGCAGAGGCGGAAGGTTTTCTGAGGTCATTGGGTTTCAAAGAATTCAGGGTGAGACATCACAGTGATATTGCGCGTATTGAGCTTAGGGAAGAAGATATGGCTATGGCGCTTAAGCCTGAGATTAGAAAAGCCATCACAGAAAAACTTAAATCCACCGGATACAGATTTGTTGTCATTGATATAGAAGGTTTCAGAAGCGGAAGGATGAATGAAGGGATAGAAAAGAAGCAAAATGAAAAACCTGCCTGAACTCAAAGACCTTGAAAAATGCGTCAGATGCGGAAGCTGTAAGGCACACTGTCCTACCTACGATGAAGACAATACAGAGGCAATGGGAGCCAGGGGCAGGCTCGCTCTTCTGAGAGGGCTTCTGCTTCAGGAATTGAAACCCACGCCATTGCTCAATGAAAAAATTTTCAGCTGCATCCTCTGCGAGGCATGTTCCGGCCTCTGTCCGAACGGAGTTAATATAACGGAGAACATTTACAGAGGAAGGAATATGCTCAGGCAGGGGGATAAGAGGAGGAAATATTTGAGGCTACTTGCAAAGTTCTTTATCAGGAATCCTGACCTGAGCTACAAAATGCTTCAGATGTTTCAGTATGTATTATTCCCGTATCTTTTAAAAAAGGGGATTATCCCCTCTAATTTTAAGCTTCCTGAAAGTTCTTTTAAAGAAAGAATGCAGGTTTATAAGGTTCCGAAAAGGCGCGGAAGGGTGGCTGTATTCACAGGTTGTGTTACCAATTTTTTATATCCTCACCTTGGGCTGTCATTGATAAACATACTCCTTAAATCAGGTTATGAGGTGATAGTGCCCGGAGGCGAGGTATGCTGCGGAATGCCCCTGAGGGCGCTCGGGCTTGAGGAAGAAGCGCGCGAACTTGCAAAAAGAAATATGCGGATATTCGGAAAGTTAAAAGCAGAAGCAGTCCTGAGCCTCTGCCCCACCTGTGTTTCAGTGATAAAAAAACAATACCCAAAGATTATTAACAGCGGAATAAGCAATGCAATGGATGTGTCAAGTTTTCTGCTTGAAAGATTAGACTTTGCCCAGCCATCACTTTTTTCACAGAAATATGCAACGGTTACATACCATGACCCGTGCCATCTTGCATTCGGGCTTGGCATAAAGGATGAGCCGAGGAGGATGCTGAAAAAAATCGGCGCAAATATCATTGAGAAAAAAGAAAATGGGTGCTGCGGTTCAGGAGGGCTTTTCAGCCTCACAAATAAAGATATTTCAGGCAGTCTTCTCAAAAAGCAGGCTGAAAGCTGTTTGAAAACAGGCGCGGCCGCTGTTGTTACAGCATGTCCTGCATGCATGATGCAGCTTGGCAGGGCAATTACCGAGATACCTGTGTTTCATATAATTGAACTGATTGAGGAGGCATACTGTGACAGTGATGGGGTATAATATACCAACAATTTACTAATGAGTGCATAAGTAAAGCCTCACAATTTGTCATTCCCGCGAAAGCGGGAATCCAGAGAAAAGACTGGATTCCGTGTCAAGCACGGAATGACG
>JAHILQ010000042.1 GCA_018896985.1 Nitrospinota bacterium | reverse complement strand
TCCTCTCAGGCAGTTCAGCTATTTTCCATGAATCAAGATGTTTTTTAATAAGAGAATTTAATTCAGCAGGGGTAAGGTTTCCGACAACTGAAAGTATCGCATTGTTGGGGATGAAATATTTTAAATGAAATCTCAAAAGGTCTTCCCGTGTTATTTCTGAAAGGGTTTCTGTCGATCCTTCCACAAGCCTGCCGTAAGGATGTTCTCCGAAGACCTCTTTGTTAAATGAACGCTCTGCAAGAAAAGATGGGTCTTCCTCTCTTTGTTTCAGAGAGCCTTTTATTAGTTCTCTTTTCCTGTCAAGTTCTTCCTGTGGGAATACAGGGTTCAGGATTATATCGGAGAAAAGCTCAAAACCCTTTTCGATGTCTTTTTTAAGCACGGAAAACGTTATAGTTGTGTAATCGCCTCCTGCCGAGGCACCAAGCCCTGCACCCATAAATTCAATTTCTTCGCTTATCTCAGATGACTTTCTTTTTTTAGTGCCTTCATCAAGAAGTTCTGAAGTAAGATGAGCAAGTCCTGCCTTTTCTTTTGGCTCGTCAAGCAGTCCGGCTTTTACTATCACGGTAATCATGACAATAGGCAGATTGTGTTTTTCAGAGTGCAAAACTGTAAGCCCGTTGGGAAGAATCTTTTTATTTGCATCAAAAGCATAAGCAGAAGTGAATAGAGAATAGTGAATAGTGAACAGTAAGATGAGCCCAGTAGCCCAGTAGCCCAGTAGAGCAGCAGTTAAAGAAAAAGTCTTTGCAGTTGTATCTTCCTGCTGCTCTATTGCTCTACTGCTCTGTTGCTCTGTTGACCTCTTCACTTTTAACTCCTCATTTCTTAACTGGAATTAATATTCCCACTGTCCTGTTGTCTTCATGGAGGTATTTCTTCGCAGCTCTGCTTACATCCTCCGGCGTTGTTTTCCTTATGTTTTCAAGATACTGCTCCTTAAGCTTCCAGCTGCCGAGCATCTCAAACATCCCTGCTATCTGCGCCTGAAAATATATTGAGTCCTGTCCCATAACAAATGATGCCTCAATCTGGTTCTTTGCTTTCTGCACTTCACGTTCTGACGGCAGTTCCTTCTTTATCTGTTCTATCTCGGCGTACAGTGCGTTTTCAACATCTTTTATGTCTTTGCCGGGCGCTGCTGTTGCTGCGAATAAAAAAAGAAAAGGGCCTTTGTGGAATCCGCTGTAGTCAGCGGAAGCGCCGATGGCGAGCTTTTTTTCATAGACTATTGACCTGTAAAGTCTTGAACTTTTGCCGCCTGATAAAATCATTCCAAGAACCTCAAGAGCATAACTGTCAGGATGCGGGAAACTCGGGGTGTGATATACGGTAATTATATAAGGGAGTTCCGCCTCTCTTTTCAGACTTATTCTCCGCTCGCCTTTCTGTTCGGTTTCTTTTGAGGTGACAACTGTTTTGCTGGATGCAGGAGGAATGCTCCCGAAAGATGCCTTTATCTTTTTGATAATTTCATCTGCCTGAACATCTCCTGAGACAGCAATTACTGCGTTGTCAGGGGAATAGTATGCCCTGTAATGATTAAGGAGGTCGCTTCTTTCTATTGAAGAAATATCAGACATCCAGCCTATCACAGGCCAGTGATATGAATGAGACTTGAATGCCGCGGCAACAACCTCTTCATATAATGAATTCTGCGGGTCATCGTCATACCGCATCCTCCGCTCTTCCATCACGACATTCCTTTCTGCAATAACTTCCTTTGGATCAAGGATAAGGTTTTGCATCCTGTCCGCCTCAAGCTCTATTGATATGTCTATCCTGTCTGATGAAAGAGTCTGATAATACATTGTGTAATCTTTGGTAGTGAATGCGTTGTCAGTTCCGCCGTTTTTCTTCACCATCTTTGAAAATGCCTTAGAGCCGTATTTCGGAGTGCCTTTGAACATCATATGCTCAAGCAGATGGCTTATGCCGCTTTTCCCCGCAGGCTCATCCCTTGAGCCGACGCGGTACCATATCTGAAAAGTTGCCAGAGGAGCCTTATGGTCTTCAATGACAAGAACCTTCAGCCCGTTGTCAAGCTTGTATTCCTTTACTTCCGCGCTGAGGGACAGGGGGAGAAGGAGAATGATGAATATTAAAACTGCCAGTTTTTTCATGATTTTAATAATATCATATCTGCTTTGAGCTTTTCCCAAATCTGAGATGGCTGAGCCTAATTATTCATTGACCCCTGTGATTTCAATAATATAAAATGATGCCATGCTATTAAGAGGTGAATTGTGAAAAAGTGGACACATCCGGGCGGTAAGCTGAGAGAACTCGGCGCTGAAGCTTTAACAGATGCGGAGTTATTATCTATCCTAATCTCCACTGGTACGAAAGGAAAAACTGCCGAAGAAGTTGCAAAAGAGATTCTTAATAAGTTCGGCTCATTTAAGGGGATGGCTAATCAGCCGCTTGAAAAGTTTCTTGAATTCAAAGGTCTTGGAGATGTGAAAATTATTAGGATTGCAGCGGCATTTGAGGTTGCGAGAAGAATTGTTAAACAAGTTTTAAAAGAAAAAGAAGATGTCTAAAATAAAAGGGAAGTCTATAAAATTATCTTCGCCTTTTGATACATCCAGCCACAAAACTGAACGCACTGCCAACCAGAAGCTTGTTGAATGGATTAATCAGATAGTTAAGGAAAAGAATTTACCACTTGGTATTGCTGAACAAGAAACCGTCGGCGCTGACAGAAAACAACCTGATGTAGTTATTTATGAAAGCCCAAAGAGTGAGAGAGTTTTATGCCTCATAGAGTTAAAACCCCCCTATTTTAGCCCTTTTGATGAAAAAGAATTAAAAGAACCTGCACGGCAAAAGGCAACCAAAAGAAAAGCAAAATACTTTGCCACATCTAATTTTCAATGGTTCATTTGGTTTAATACTGAAAAAGTAAATAAGAATGAGCCTGAAGAAAGGCAGGTTGTTGATAAATTCTATCTCTCAGGCATTGAAAACCTTGACGATATTGAGGATTTAAGATTTAAAAATTCTATTCTAAAAGGAATTGAAAGGTTTCTTGAAGAACTTAGCAGAGTACACACAGGCATAAAGCCCGAACCATTATTGCCAATAGATGAGTTCTTAATATTCCGCCTGCAAGAAAAAATATATCGCCTTGCAAAATATTACAGAAGTATTATCAGGGATGCGGCTCATAAGGATGCCGGATTTTCAAGGAAACTGAAAAAATGGTTTATAGAGCAACAATGGGCATTTACCTACTCAGAGAATGACTTTGAAAAGGCATCAAGGCAGACTGCTTACCTGCTCATAAATAAAATCCTGTTTTACGATGTCCTTCAATCAAGAAGACCAAGACAGCTTGACCCTCTTACCATTCCTGATGCCCTTACAAAAGGAGGGCTTCTCCAGACAACGCTTCAGGGCTATTTTGATTATGTCCTTAACAACATAGATTATGAGACTATCTACCGCACTGACTTTATTGACCAGATAGCCTTTCCTGATAACAGGGCTGTTGTTGAGGAGATAAAAGAGCTTGTCAAAGTTCTAAAAAGATATGATTTCTCCAAAATTGGTTTTGACATTATCGGAAGGATATTTGAAGGGTTAATCCCTCAGGCTGAAAGGCATAATTTAGGGCAATATTTTACCAATGCAGATGTTGTTGATATTATCTCAAAATTCTGCATAAAGCATGAAGATGACAAAGTTCTTGACCCTTCTTGCGGCGCTGGAACTTTTCTTGTAAGGGCATATCAGCATAAAAAGCTGATGAACCTCCGCAAACCTCATCAAGAAATCTTAAAGACCCTCTGGGGTGTAGACATTGCCAAATTCCCTGCTCATCTTTCAACCATAAACCTTGCGGTAAATGACCTTTCAGTTGATGAGAATTACCCTCAAATACTTAATGAAGATTTCTTTAATCTGTCCCCGATTGAAAAGATGGGTGGAGAGGAAATGCGTAAAAAGGAGCTTAAGACTCTCGGTATAAAAAAGGTATTCATCCCTTATCCCCGAACCGTTGACTGCATTGTTGGTAATCCTCCTTACACAAGGCAGGAGGAGATAACAGAAATCACAGGGCAGGAGAGTTACAAGGATTCAATGATAAGCAAAGCCCTTTTTGATGGTAAAAGAAAACTGGCTGATATTTCTAAAAGGGCAGGCATTCACGCCTATTTCTTTGTGCATGGGACAAAGTTTTTAAAAGAAGGCGGGCGATTTGGTTTTATCGTCTCAAACTCATGGATGGATGTTGATTATGGCAAAGGGCTTCAGGAGTTGTTTCTCAAGAATTACAAAATCATTGCAATTATTGAATCAAAGGTTGAACGCTGGTTTGAAGATGCAGATGTAAATACCTGCATTATTATCCTTGAGAAATGCAAAGACCAGGAAGAAAGAGACGAAAACCTTGTAAGGTTTGTTTATCTTTTTAAGCCTTTAAGGCATTTCATCCCTCCTGCCCATGATATGTGGGAAAAGCAGAAACAGAGACTTGACGCCGTTGAAAATCTTATAAAAACAATCCTTTATCACAATGACTTTTACCAGAATGATGAACTCAAGATTTATCCTAAAAAACAAAGCGAACTATGGGAGGAAGGATTTGATTTGGAAGAAAACAGATACACAGGTTCAAAATGGGGCAAGTATCTAAGGGCACCTGAGATATTTTTTACGATTCTTGAGAAGGGTAAAGATAAGCTTGTGCCATTGAAGGAAACGGCGGATGTTAAGCGTGGATTTACAACAGGGGCAGATCCTTGGTTTTATGTAAGGGATATAACAGACCTTGTAACTACCAATGAAATAAAAGAGATTACTGGAAGAAAGTTGGAAAAGGGTTTAAGACTGATAGAAAGCGGTGACGGAACAAGATGGCTCATAGAGGATAAGTATTTAAAGCCAGTAATTTGCAATCCTGATGAGTTATCAAAAATTAGAATTAGCGAGGAAAAGATTAAAAACAAAGTTATTGTCATCAATGAGTCAAAAGATGCATTAAAGGGGAAATATGTTTTGAAGTATATAAAACACGGAGAAGTTAGAGCTTATAAGATGGGAAAAAATCGCAGTATGATTCCTGCAAGGACTGACACCTGTTCTTCGAGAAAAATTTGGTATCAGCTACCGATAATTCCTCCTTCAAGCGTCTTTTGGCAGAAAGCCATTGATAGATATCACCGTCATTATTTATCCGATTCCTCTATATTAGCAAATCAAAGATTTTATACCATCTACCCCAAAAATGAGGAGGCTGCTGTTATCTTGTCTGCATTTTTGAATACATCATTTATTGCTTTATATCTTGAGTTTCAAAGAGCAGCCATGGGACTTGGAGCAATTGAGGCTACCGTTGGTGAGGTTAAACAATTACCAGTAATACTTCCACAAGCTGTTTCTAAAGAAATTTCTTCTGAAATAGCAAAAGAGTTTAAACAGATTTCTAATCGAGATGTCAAGTCTATTTTTGAAGAAATGCAACAATCCGATAGACAAAATTTAGACGGTCTTTTTTTAGAAGCGATAGGATTTTCAGACTCAAAAGAGCGGGAGAATGTCCTCAAAGAACTTTATGCAGCCCTTAATGATTTGGCTGAATCACGCTTCAAAAGAGCAAAGAGCGTAGAGAAAAAAGGACAGACAAAAGAAGGTTTTGATGTTGAACTTTTAACAAAGACAATAAAAGAAAAACTTGGCGATAAACTGCTGGGACATTTTTACAGAGAGAAAATTCTTAATCAGAAAAACCTCAAGACTGTTAAACTCTTTCATCCCCAAAAGGAGATTCAGATTAGGAGAGATTTTTTGGGCGGCAGCGGTTGGCTGTTGGTCTCAGGCAAAGAGCATATAGAATGTTCGACCGAGGCAGAAGCAGAATATTTGAAACTATGGACTGAATCAGGACTTGAAGAAGTCAAAGTCCCAAAAGATGAAGCTTATATTTCCAAAATCCTACCAGAACTCAAAGCCCTTAAAGAAAAAATAGACAGAATAATCTCCGACCACATATCCTCCATCACCAGCCAGAAGTTGCAGCAGAAGATTTTACAGAAATTGCAGGGAGAGTTGTTTGGATAAGATTAAGGAGATTGATGGGATTGTGAAGAAAATATTGAAAATGTAATAAAACTTTTGGAGGTATTTAAGTGCCCTGCTGTAAGTCTGAAGAGTATTATAAGTGGTGTAAGGACCTTCCTGTTGTTGATTATAAGGATGGGGAAGGGAATGAATATTGCATCTTTCACGCACCTCAAGGTAAAAAAGGAGTGTCGGTTGAAGAATTCAATAAATTAGTTTTTGAAGAAATTATTAAAGCAAAAAATGCGGGCAAATTCTGTGACTTATCAGGCACGGTGTTGGAGGGAGACATAAGTTTTGATGAGTTCAATGAAGATAATCCTCTGCCTGAAATTTTGTTCTATGAAGCTATATTCAGCGGAAATGCACACTTCTCACGGGTCGTATTTAGCGGGAATGCAGACTTTTCTGAGACTGTATTCAACGGACAGGTAGGCTTCTTCGGGACCACATTTAGCAAGGCGGCATTCTTTCAAAGAGCTGCATTTAGCAAAAATGCAGTCTTCTCAAAGTTTATAGAGACTACCCTTACCGAAGAGACATCATTCTCAAAGACCATGTTGACCACATTCAGTGAAAGGGCAGATTTCTCAGGGGCCATTTTCAGCAAAGAAGCAAACTTCTTCGAGGCTACATTTAGCAAAGAGGCAGACTTCTTAGGAGCCATATTCAAAGATGTATACTTCACAAAGGCTACATTCAGTAGAGAGACAAATTTTTTAGGACTTAGTGTAGATGGAAAAATAAGATTTGAAGGGATAAATCTCAAAAAAGTCTCGTTCTTAGACACAGACTTAAGAAAGATAGATTTAATCAACTGCATATGGCCTAAAAAATTAATTTGGGGGATAAAACCACGCCGAGATGTTTTACACGATGAGCTTACACTATTTGGCAATATAAAGGATGAGGAGGAGGAAGACAAAAATTTCTTTCAAAGATTAAAGTCAAGGTTTAAAGGAAGTCTTTCTGAGATATTAAAACAAGAATGGAGCGGATTTAAAAAAGATATTTCCTGTGATAAGGGAAAAATCAAGAAAGTGGAAATCCTCAACCGCATGTTAAAACAGAAATATAAAGAAGAACATAACGAACCTGAGGTTTCTAACTGGCATTATGGTGAAAAAGAGATGTATAGAAAAGTAAAACGCTTAAGAAGAATGATTCCTTTTACCCTTTCTAATTTATACTGGTTTTCAAGTGGATATGGAGAAGGACCTATAAGGGCAGGGGTCGTGCTTTTACTCCTCATATTAACTATAGCAGTCCTTCTCGGAATTACTGGTCTCATCCCATCAAATCAAAGTCTTTCTTACGAGGTTGCCGGGATTAAAGGATGGGCTGACATAATGGATTTTCGTAATCTCTGGTCACTTATCTTAAATACCCTTCAGTATGCAACATTTGAGAAAGAGCCGGATTTCGTCCCTAAAACCATTTACGGAAGTTATTTAAAATTTGCAGCCCGAATACTTATTCCCTTACAGGCTGCCCTTTTCGCCCTCGCCGTAAGGAACAGATTTAGAAGGTAAGAGTTGCTAAAAAGAAAAAAGAAGATAGACCGGATAATCTCCGACCACATCTCCTCCATCACAAGCCAGAAGATACAGAAAATGATTATGCAGAAACTGCAGGGGGAACTGTTTTGAATGAGATTAAAGAGATTGACGGGATTGTGAGGGGGATTTTGGTAGTTTAAGAAAAAGGG
>JAHILQ010000041.1 GCA_018896985.1 Nitrospinota bacterium | reverse complement strand
TCAACGTTTTTACCGATAAGCCTCTTGCCGTTTTCTATAACAACCATCGTGCCGTCATCAAGATACGCTACCCCCTGATTATGCTCCTTCCCTTCTTTGATGACAAAAAGTGTTATGGTTTCGCCGGGAAGGACAACAGGCTTCAGGGCATTTGCAAGCTCATGTATGTTCAGGACAGATACTCCCTGAAGTTCGGCAATCTTGTTGAGATTAAAGTCATTGGTTATTACTTTTGCGTCAAGCAGCCGCGCAAGCGCTACGAGTTTTGAATCAACCTCTTTTATTTTCGGAAAATCCTCATCAACTATTTTTACAGTCACATTGGACATCTTCTGGAGCTTGTGGAGAACGTCAAGCCCTCTTCTGCCTCGCCCCCTTTTGAGAGGGTCGGGAGAATCTGCAATATACTGCAGTTCCTGGAGAATAAACTGCGGGGTTATAAATGTCCCTTCTATAAACCCTGCTTCACATACGTCAGCGATACGCCCGTCTATTATTACACTTGTATCAAGCAGTTTAAGATTCTCCTCAATCCCCTGTCCTCTGAAAAGCCTGAGTATGCCTGATATGGTAAGCCCCTTACCCCGTCTGAGCCCTATCAGCAATCCCGTATACCCGAATAATGCATTCAGAAGAAATGCGGTTGCCGCATAATCTGGAACAATTGTTTTCAAAGGGAAAAGCATCAGATTTGCAAATAAAAGACCTATTGACAGGCCAAATATTCCGCCAATAATCACCCCGATTGAAATTTTTTTAAGTACGGCTTCTGTAAAAAGGGTAAGCGCTCCGGCTGCCGCACCCCAGGCAGCGCCGATAACCTGTGAATCATATTTGCTGCCAAGCAGATAACCTGCCATTAAAAAGACTGCGAATACAGCTATCCTTAAAACAATAAAAATCAATTTACTCACCTCCTTTCAAAAGTGTGTCAGTCGTCAGTGGTTAGTGTCAGTGTCTGTATTTCTTTACTGTCACTGTTCACTATTCACTGTTCACTGTTCATGATGCCTTTATTGCCGTGTAAAATTTTTGCCCGCCTCTGTTAATGAAAAGCAACACTGTTGCGCCCGGCTTTATAGTAGGGGCAATTTTATTAAAATCATTGATACTGGTTACCTTTTTGGTGTCTATTTCCTGGATGACATCTCCTTTCCTGAGTTTAGCCTCATCTGCCGCGCTTCCGGTCTCTACCTTTAAAAGCACCACGCCCTTCTCGTCTCTGTTCAGTCCTAACTGCTGGGCGATCTCTTTTGTCAGTTCTACTACTTCAAGTCCTGCCAGCGCTTCACCTCGTCTGGCATCCTCGGGAACTGACTCAATCTTTGCCTCTCCGGGTTCTTTCGGAGCTTCTGTTATTGTTACAATAAGGTTATATTCTTTCCCTTTTCTGAGTATTTTGATATTTACCTGAGAGCCTGCTTTGGTCTGGGCAACTGTATTCCTCAGGCTATCGGCATCTTTTACTTTTTTACCGTTATATTCAAGGACTATGTCGCCGCGCATTATGCCTGCCTTTTCAGCAGGGCTGCCTTTCACAACATCGCCGACAAGCGCTCCATCTGAGTCCTTGATCCCAAATTTCTCGGCAAGCTCAGGAGTTAATCTTTGTATTGAGACTCCGAGCCAGCCTCTTGTTTTCTTGCCGTACTTTATAAGGTCTTCCATTACAGACCGCACGAGATTGCTTGGCACTGCAAACCCTATGCCCTGATACCCGCCTGTTTTTGAAAAGATTGCTGTATTTATGCCGATAATTTCTCCTTTGATGTTTACAAGAGGGCCGCCGGAATTGCCCGGATTAATAGCAGCATCTGTCTGTATGAAGTCTTCGTAGTCTGTGATTCCCACGCTTGCTCTTCCCACTGCGCTTATTATTCCCATTGTTACTGTGTGGCTTAAACCAAATGGATTGCCGATGGCAAGGACAAATTCTCCGACCTGCAGTTTATCTGAGTCTGCCCATGCGGCTGTCGGCAGGTTGCCAGCATTAATCTTTATTACTGCTATGTCTGTTTTCGGGTCAGAGCCGACAATTTTTCCCTTAAAGCTTTTTTTATCATAAAGTGTCACCTTTATCTCTTCAGCCTGCTCAATAACATGGTTGTTTGTGATTATATAACCGTCGCTTGAGACTATAACGCCTGAGCCCAAGCTCTGCTCTTTCCATTTTTTAGGTGAGCCAAAATCATGAGACGGGCCGAAGAAATTAAAAAACGGGTCGTCAAAAAAAGATGGCGCCTCTCTTTTGACAATCTTTGTTGTTGAGATATTCACAACAACAGGAGAGACACTATTTGCTATCTCGGAGAATGCCTTTGATGTCTCTATTATCTGGCTTGGCGCTCTCGGGGATACTGTTACAGTCAGCCGTGACGGGCCGGTAATCCTGCCAAAGATATAAAATGAAATCCCCGCGAGGAGGAATCCTGACAGCAGTACAATTATACCGATTAGTATTTTTTTCCTCATATTTTTAATTATAATCGCAATAGCGAGTCATTGTAAAGATAATGGGTGCTGGGCAGTTATAGATAAGCGCATAATCTAATATTTTCCTTGACAATAAAACCGCCAATTGATAAAAATATCACAATATTTCTCTGAGACTGCGAGTCAATAATGGGATAATAACAGTAAGTAAAGATTCCTCTAACATAACAGTGGCATTCCGCTACAACGCAGAATTC
>JAHILQ010000006.1 GCA_018896985.1 Nitrospinota bacterium | reverse complement strand
TTACTCTCTCTATGAATTTATTTATATAAGGATTGTTTATCTGTCTTGCTATTCCGGAAGAATGCAGAAGCTTTGCAGATGTTGCGACTGCCATAAGCTCCCAGTTCCCGCAGTGTCCTGTTATAAACAATATCCCCCTGCCCTCTGATTTAGCCTTGTATACATTTTCTGTTCCCTCAAACTCAACAGAATCTATAATCCCTGAACCAATGCCGTAATATATTTTGACTATCTCAATAAGAGACCTTCCTAAATTCCTGAAATTATTTCTGATTACCTTTTCAGGCGTTTCTGAAATGCTAAGCGCATGAGATGATATTGACTTCCGGAGATTTTCTATTGCGATCTTTTTTCTGCTCCTCCAGAGATAAAAAAGCAGAATAGCAAGAAATTCCCCGAACCTAATCGGAAATATTGCTAATGGTACGGACAGCGCAGCATAAAGACAAGCCTCAAGAAACCATACCGTCCGTTTCATGTGTTATTTTCTTTTTTGCCCTTCTCATTTTCTTCTTCCTCTTTTTCCTTCTTTTCCTTCAATGCCGCTCTTATTTCTTCAAAGCGTTTTGCAATGAGATAATTCATAGTGCCTTCCGGATATGTTCCATCTTCTCTTAACTCGCCAGCAGACATGCCTGTGAGTATCTCAAGTCCTTCCTCAGCCCTGTCTATAGGGTATATTGTGAATCTACCATTCTTAACAGCATCAACTACATCTTTTTTTACCATCAGGTGTTTAACATTCCGTCTCGGGATTATGACACCGTGGCTCCCGTCAAGCCCCCTCAATTTGCACAAATCAAAGAATCCCTCTATTTTTTCATTTACGCCGCCTACTGGCTGGACATCTCCGTTCTGGTCCATAGAGGCTGTAACGGCAATGCTTTGTTTTAGCGGGACATTCGCAATGCTGCTTAAGAGAGCATACAGCTCTGCGCATGAAGCGCTGTCGCCCTCCACCATATCGTAAAGCTGTTCAAATGTTATGGAGGCTGAAAGGCTTATAGGTTTCTTTGAGGCATACCTGCTCCCAAGATAGTTGGTTATTATGAGTATTGCCTTTTCATGTATCTTGCCGCTCATCTTGGTTTCTCTTTCTATATTCACAACCCCTGCCTTACCTGTATATGTCGCGGCAGTTATTCTTGACGGTTTGCCGAAGCTGTAATCCCCGAGATCAAGGACGGCAAGGCCGTTAACCTGACCGGCTTTTTCTCCTGATGTATCAACTATCAGGGTCCCCTCTGCGATCATTTCACGCATCCGCTCTTCTATCCTGTTATTTCTGTAAACTTTTTCGTTTATGGCTTTCTCTACATGTTCATTTGTAACAACCTTGATTTTTGCCTTCAATGCCCAATAGTTTGACTCAACGATAACATCATTTATTTCGCTGAACTTTGACGAGAGTTTTTCCTGATGCTCGGCAAGTCTTGAACCGTATTCCACAATCTTTGCAATGCCTGTCCTGTCAAAGGGGAGCAGCTTTTCCTCCTTGCATTTCGCTGCAACAAAGGATGCGTATTTTTGTATGTTTTCATCTGTTCTGTCCATCCTGCTGTCAAAATCAGCTTTGACCTTAAACAGTTCCCTGTATTCTTCATCAAGGCTGTAAAGCAGATAATAAAGATATGGATTGCCAACAAGTATGACCTTGACGTTAATAGGAATTGCCTCGGGTTTGAGAGTTGTTGTGGATATCAGCCTGTATTGTTCCCATACGTCTTCTATTTTAACTTCCTTATTCCTTATAGCGCGTTTCAGGGCATCATAGGCAAAGATATTTCTCAGAAGGTCAAGGACATTGATGACTATATACCCTCCGTTTGCCCTGTGCAGTGAGCCGGCTTTTATCATTGAGAAATCCGTTATTGCAATCCCGTACTGTATCTTATGCTCTATTCTTCCAAAGAGATTGAAATATGTCGGGTTGCTTTCAAAGACGCAGGTCGCCCCCTTGCTTTCTTTATTGTTCACAAGAACATTAACTATGTACCTTGTGAATATCGGTTCGGTTTTCGGGAGTTTCATGAATGGCAGCACCGGCGTTTGTTCCTCCGTCGTCTTAAAATCTTCAAGGTGCGCAAGTATGTCTTCCTTAACGTCTTCAAGATAAGCTGTTATTCTTTCATGGTCACGGTATTTGTTCTTTAATTCGTCTATCAGATGTCCGACAGCGGAAAGCGCAGCCTCTCTCTCAAGCCTGCCGAGGAGGTCCTTGACAAGCTTCTCTCCGTCCCTCAATGTCCTGACAACATCATCGAGTTTTTCCTGAAGCAGTTTGCCCATCTCTTCTACTTTTTTTCTGGTTTTTTCATCAAGGGCTTCAAATTCATCTTCCTTTAGCGGCTCTCCTGTTTTTTTGATAGGAACTATCAGTAAGCCGCTGACGGTCTTTCTTATAGAAAATCCTTTTGCCTGCGCCTCATCTTCGAGATGAGAGAAAAGGTCTTTCTGTTTCTTTTGAAATTCCTCAAGAATAAGGTTTTTCTGCTTTTCATATTCTTTAGACTCAAAGACCTTTGGTATCTCAACCCTGAGCACATTAATAAGCTCATCCATGTCTTTCTGAAAGATTACCGCCATGCCCGGTTCAAGCGACACAGCTATCGGAGCATCGGCGTCCTTGAAGTTATATACATAACACCAGTCAGACGGAACCGGTTCATTTATTGCCTGTTTTGACAGTATTGACCTGATTGTGGTCATCTTGCCTGTCCCGCTTTCTCCAAGGATAAATATGTTAAATCCTCTATCGTTAAAGCCTATTCCAAAATCAAGCGCCCTTAATGCCCTTTCCTGCCCTATTGTTTCCTCAAAAAGAGGCAAATCGTCTGTAGTTTTGAACTTAAATATGTCCTGATTGCAGCATTTGTAAAGTTCATCAACGCTAAGTTTGTCAGGCATTTTTACCTCCATGATAATTTCAGTTTATAGTCCATGATTTATTACTATGAACAATTTAGCACAAAAAAAACTTTTAATAAAGAGATTACGCCCTTGGATGATGTTCGGTATATACCTTCTTGATTCTGTCGGTTGAGACCTTAGTATATATCTGCGTTGTGGATATGTCCGAATGACCGAGCATTTTCTGAACAGAGCGCAAATCTGCCCCGCCTTCGAGCAGGTGTGTTGCAAAGGAATGCCGCAAAGTATGAGGCGAAAGATTAATGCCTATCTGTTTTCCGTATTTCTTAATCGTCTGCCAGAAACGCTGTCTTGTCATTGCGCTGCCCCTGTTTGTGACAAAGAGATAGTCGGACTGTTTTTTCTTTAAGATGGCAGGCCTGAGTTCTTTTGTATATTTTTTAATTTTATCCAGAGCCCTTGAGTTTGTCGGGACAAGCCTTTCCTTTGAGCCCTTACCCATAATTCTCAGGAAGCCCGCCTCAAGATTTACATTGCTGAGCTTAAGAGAAACAAGTTCGCTGACACGGAGGCCCGAAGAATAAAGAATCTCCAGCATTGCCGTGTCCCTTAAAAATGTAGCGTTGTCTGTCCTGCTGTCAAGGAGGGATATAACGTCTTCAAGGCTTAGAGCCTTTGGAAGCCTTTCCCACTTCTTGGGCGTCTGAAGATTTTCTGAGGGGTCTTCTTTAATGATCTTTTCTATTATCATATATCTGCAAATGCCGCGTATGGAAGATATAAATCTGCAAATACTCGGCGTTGAATAGGGTTTATCTTTCACCTCACTAAGGAAATCTAAGATATCGGCTTTTGAGAAGGAGTCAAGCCCTTTGTTTTTTGAAGTCAGAAGTTTTTGAAACAGCCCAATGTCTCT
>JAHILQ010000040.1 GCA_018896985.1 Nitrospinota bacterium | reverse complement strand
ATCTTCAATTGTAATCTCGATAGTTTTGCCTAAATTTGAACTCATGGCATCCTGAATCGATTGCTGGATGTCCTCAGGTACGCGTTGACCGGCCTGGCATTTCCAGGTTTTCAACAGCTGGGAACTCGCGCTGTTGGCGTAGGTGAGGGTGCCGTCTTTTGAGATACGCATTACAGGATTTTGGTTTTCACTGGGGAATTTTGCTAAGTTTTTTATAGTTTCATCTGCTTGTTTGCGGTCGGTGATGTCCATTATTATGCCTTGGAAAAATTCTGGAGTGCCGTTTTCTTTCATCTGTGGAGAAATGCGCTGGCTAACCCAGCGGATACTACCATCTTTTCGAACGATACGATATTCGCGATCAATCGATTTACCTGAAGCAGCGTCTTTCAACCCTTCCTCTGTAAGCTCTTTTTTGTCATCTGGATGTATGATATCAAACCACTTCAAGCCTTTCTTCGAAAAGTCCTCCCAGGTATAACCTGTGATATCCTCCAGCTTACCGATTAGAAATTCAGGTTTGCCTTCCATGTCCCCACGCACAGCTATCCCATCCAGATTCTCTACAAACCCGCGGAATTTTATTTCGCTCTCCCGCAGCGCCTCCTCCGCCTTCTTCCGCTTGGTGATATCACGGGCAATACCCAATACCAAAGCGTGATCTTTTATTTTTACTGGGAATGTCATTATTTCCACTGGAACTCGACTGCCGTCTTTCCGATTTAGAATAAACTCGTCTGGTCCCGTGGGTTGTCCCATTGCATTTTTTGTTAAAAGCGCAGCCGCTTTCGGGATTTGCTTTGAAGATAGCAATCTCAGTTTTAAAAAACTATTTCCGATTAATTCCTCTTTCTTATAACCGACTATCTCCTCCGCAGCTTTATTGCTGTCGACGAAGTTACCTTTTAAGTCATTCAAATAATAACCGTCTGGCGCAAATTCAAATAATTTCTTGAACTTATCTTCTGACTCTTGCAGCGCCTCCTCCGCGCACTTACGCTCGGTGATGTCTTTAGTAATATGGACAGTGCCAATAACCTCGCCCTTTTCGGAAAATATGGGCGATGCAGACGCCTCAAGATGAATCCCTAACTGGGGTTCAAAAAATTCCTTTGTAACTGGTTTTTTGGTTTCTAATGCTTGCTTATGTGGGCAACCCGGCCAGGGTTCTCCTGTCCCATGAACTATTTCATAACAAGGTTTGCCAATAAGTTCTTCCGGTTCCATCTTAAAGGTATCAGCAAAAGCCTTGTTCACCCTAAGAAGTCTGAAATCTTTATCCTGAATCGAAACCAAATCTGTGATTGAATCAAAAGTTACCTTCCATCCTTCAGCAATCTGTTTTAGCTTTTCCTCCGCCTGCTTGCGCTCAGAACTTTCAATAAGCTCCCACTCGCCCTCCCGCCTGATGAGGGCGAATTGATGATTGCTGACTACATCTATGATCTCCGACGCTCCGCATTTATCAAGGGAATAGGTGCAAATGGCGAGCATCCTATGTTTGCCGATAGCATTGTCTATAGCTTCTTCGTAATCCGCAAAACTTTTCCAGTCTCTTTTCTCAAGCCAGGCTGTATTGCCTGTTAATCTCATCCCGTCATAACCCTTAGCTAGAGCTCGATTGAGCTTATCAACCCAGGCATCAAGAACCCGGTTTAGGTCGAAAGTGCCATCTTTGAGATACCATTCAGTATGGGGGATAATCTCTATCTGCCCCTTCTGCAGATATAGGTCAAACTGAGGGACGGCCCTTCTCATTGCTCTTTTGGCTTCTTCCATACCTAGGGGCTCTGAGGTAACCCACATGCAGAATTCATTGTTCTCCAGTCCTGCCTTGAAATAAGGCACTAGGATATCGATTAGATCTTCCCTAGTCTGATAAAATTGACATAAGTGTGTGCCCCAGGGGACCTCACCTATTAGATCGATTCCTGTTTTTCTATTTGCCCCTACCATATCCAATCCCCGAATTTCGATAATTACAACTGTAATTTAGGAATTACAGTTTATTAAAACTAATGCTATCCGGATTGAATTCCAGCAGGGTTTAATCATCGTACTTCGATAAAATAAGTTTATATGCTTTTATGACAAAATTCAATTATGACTGAAACCGTATTCGAGGCAAGGGAATACAAGGAATCCATCAGGGAGAACAAGCT